>URDD01000004.1 GCA_900546395.1 uncultured Bacteroidales bacterium
AAACTATAAGCTATAAAAATATTGATTATCTTTGCAGCTAGCTAATCATTCCACTTCTATTTGATGCAAGATGAAGAAGATAGCACGTTACAAATCCATTACCTATTGCCATAAAATGGTTTTGTAAATCATTGAAAGATAGATATATACTGCTAAGCAGAAGCATTGTTGCCAAATCGTTACCGTTGTTTCTCAAATACTCCGTTAAATGTTTATTTCTCAAATGGTTGTGTCAAACCGTTGAAAATCTAAAATAAATTTGTACCTTCACTCCTGCGGGACGTGAAAAAACAACTTCTATATTACTTTTGTATATCCTCTATGTTCACCAACTTATTAGCTATTGCATAGATTATCAACCCGGCAATGGTGTGAATTTGCAATTTATTGGAGATATTACGCCTATGGGTCGTTACAGTATGAACAGAAAGAAACAGATAATCAGCTATTTCTTTGTTATTCATACCTTTAGTAACACAAATTATAATATCTTTCTCACGGTCGCTCAGTAGTTCCAATTTATCTTTGTCAATAATATCATTGTCAGATTCATCTGTATAAAGTATTTGACCATTCTTTTTCAGTTGCTGTTCTAGAAGTTTTACAGCAGGTACAAACAGTTTGTCTTCAATCATACAATGGGAGGTCAAATCCTGTTCACTTAAAATGATTTCTAATAGAACCTGATTTAACTGGTAGTTATTTTTTTCGGGATAGTAGCGGATGATAATATCTTTCAATTCCTTAAGTTTATACCCTATGGGAGCGTGTTTACCCGCAAACGCAGATATACTGAAATTGCGATTCAAGAAACCATCCGATAATTGCTCTACATATGAGAATACGACTTCATTCTCATATTCCATATGTTTGCGAACTTCCTCAACATACTCATCGTAGAACTTTAAGATGAGCATAGCAAGTTCATCTTTCCCTGAACAATCAATAGCCTCAATAAGCTTACGGCGTATACTGGGCAAATTGAAATCCAAATAATATTCGTGTGCCTGTTTCAGATAACCAATAAGCGATGGTAGCGATACTGATTCATAATTATAGTTCTTGTCTGAAACAAAATTCACTACCTCCAAAAATGTGTTTTCGTTTACATTATGCATACGACACACATCTCTGACTGATTTATCTCCAAATCCCAGCGATATACCAAAACGCCCCATCACAAGAATCAACATACTGTTGACCTTGACCAAATCACGCATCTTATCAGTTGGCTTATAACCAATAGAGTTATTCATTTTTTAATCCTTGAAAATCTTTGTTTGCGACTGCAAAATTATACTCCTATTTATAAATGGGCAATACCAAAGAATAGTGAAAAAAGAGTGAAACGGAGTCATAAAATACTAAAATCGAAGTATTTCCAGACTGCCAAATCACGGGTAATTTTGCACCAGGAAAATAACTAAAAAAGATAAACGATATGAAACTTAAAACAATTGTAATGATGGCTGTCGCGGTACTTTGCTCGGTAGCATGCAGTGATGATGAGGATGTAATGCCTGTTGCAGATTCAGTAGTTGGAACATATAATGGCACACTGAATATGACAGTTGCCGGAAATAGTGCTGGTTCTTCCGAACTGTCAGTGGTAATAACCAAAACGTCTGACTCGATCGTATCAATAGCTATAGTCAATGAAGAAGAATCGACAGGAGGTATGAGCATTAGTAGAATTGAAATGGACGGTATTACCGTTACAGATACAGGAAATTCCACCTATGCTCTTTCAAAGGTTGTCCCAGAGGAGGGATTTGCTGCAACAGATACAGGGTCTGCCAATAAGACTATATGGACTTTCAAGTCCTTTTCCGGTTCTGTTGAAGAAGGAACACTTGATTTGAACATGGTAGGTCAACCCGGTGCGATGCCGATGTCTATCACTATGGCGTTTGCAGGTTCAAAGTAATGTCTTGAAAATGTGATTAACATGAACGTAAACAAAAAAACAATATTATTTCTATCGGGAGTGGTAGCGATGCTATCACTCCCGGCTTGTAATGGTATATTCGAGGACATTTACGATAAACCTCTTGCAGAAGAGAAAAAAGAATTCGGATTTATAGTCGTTGATGACAAGACCAATACAGGCCGGATATATATTGATGCAACAGACTATACCGAATGGCACTATATCGACTTGCTCGGCAAAGAGGTTGTAACAAAAAATGTTTATGAGGAAGCCCCTACCCATTGGGCTTTTGCAGTGCATCGTTACGATGTAAAAACAAATGGCGGTGCGGTTACAGAGAGTAATGCAACCGACTTCGGCTCAATCCCGAATATCAGCGTTTTCCCCGAAGAGGCATTCGTTGCAGATGAATGGACTACGGATAAGATAACCGTAGATATGTCTCAAATGCTGGATGGCATAATACTCTATGCAGAAGACTACTATAATCCTTGTTTGTCAAAGTGGCTTAATGTAGATACATCTACAATGCCTCCTATATACACACTTTCAAGAAAAATATATCTGCTGAGACTTTCAGATGGCTCATCTGCGGCTCTTCGCCTCAGTAATTATATGAGCGACGCCGCCACAAAAGGATTTATGACTATTGACTACTTATATCCGATACAGTTATGACAAAAAAAATTACACTTGTTTTGATTGGCATATTCTGTATTATCGATGTTATGGCTCAATGCAGGATATTCGGAACGGTTACCGATAGCAACAATGCACCTCTTCCAGGAGCTGCTGTTATAGTCAAAGAACTTTCCAATACAGGAGCAGTTGCAAATGTCGATGGTTACTATGAACTCAGATTACCCGACAATAAAGATTATACGATTACCGCAACATATATAGGATACTTTGAGGTATCAAAAAACATAAGTAAGGCACATGGCGGAACGCTAAATTTTCAACTATGCGAGAATAATACGATTCTTGACCAAGTGGTTGTAACGGGCACCCGCACTCCCAAATTGCTCAAAGATGCACCCATCGTTACACGAGTGATTTCAGAATTGGACATCAAGCATACGGATGCAACGAATATCGGAGACCTGTTGCAAACAGAGTTGCCTGGTATAGAGTTTTCATATTCTATGAATCAGCAGACATCACTCAACATGTCGGGCTTTGGTGGTAATTCAGTTTTATTTCTTGTCGATGGCGAGCGATTGGCAGGAGAGACACTTGACAATGTGGATTACAGTCGTTTAAATATGGATAATGTCCAGCGAATAGAAATAGTCAAGGGTGCAGCGTCATCACTCTATGGCTCAAATGCTGTCGGCGGTGTTGTCAATATCATCAGCAGGGAATCACAAGAGCCGTGGTCTGTTAATGTAAATGCTCGCTATGGTGCTCACAATGAACAACGATATGGCGGTTATGTCGGATTCAACCAAGGGCGATTCAACTCACTTACCAATGTGCAATACACTTCAATTGATGACATAGACCTTTCAGAGGGTACGAACAATGAAGAGGTTGGAGATTATAGTAAAATATTTGGCAATAAGACGCTAAACATCAAAGAAAGACTGGTATTTACAGCAATGGATAATCTGAAATTTACGGCTCGTGCAGGATATTTTTTCCGCGAGCGTAATTCTTCAGAGAGTCAAAAAGAGCGTTATCGCAGTTTTGCAGGTGGTCTGAAAGGTAATTACACGATCAGCGATAAGGACGATTTGGGACTCTCATACTCTTTCGACCAATATGACAAGAGCGACTATCTCGTATTGAACGACCTTGATGTCCGTGATTACAGTAATGTACAGCATACGCTCAGAACACTATATAACCACACATTTGCCGACAAGCATATTCTTACTGTCGGTGGCGATTATATGCGTGACTACCTGATGTCATATCAATTTACCGACGGAGGCAGTTACACGCAACATACAGCAGATGCTTTTGCACAGTTTGACTGGAATCCCCATAAGAAATTCAATCTTATTGCAGGACTTCGCTTCGACTATTTTTCAGAAGCTAAGTTATCGCATCTATCTCCCAAATTGAGCTTGATGTATAAACTGGGCAACTGCTCTTTGAGGGGTTCTTATGCAGGAGGATTCCGTGCTCCAACTCTTAAAGAGATGTATATGAATTTCTATATGGGAAATATCTTTATGATATATGGCAATCCAGGACTAAAACCAGAATCAAGCCATAATTTCTCGCTATCGGCTGAGTATCTGAAAGGGCAACACAGCCTGACCGTAACGGGATTCTATAACATTGTTGATGATAGAATTACCACAGCGTGGAATCAGGCATTAGGCGGACAGGTATATACCAATATGTCCCGTCTGCAAGTAGCAGGTATTGATGCAAATGCTTCGGGAAGATACCGTTGTGGTATTTCGTGGAGATTATCATATGCTTACACCTATGAACATATAAAAAAAGGGGAACCAATGCTTTCATCTACACGTCCCCATACTGCAACAGCTCGTATCGCATACGACAAGGATTGGAATAATTACGGCTTGAGTGTGGCTTTGACTGGTCGCTACTTGTCAAAATTAACCACTGATGTCTATACAGAAATTACGTCATACGAAGAGACAGAAAAGCAGACCTATCCGGGCTATACGATTTGGAAGTTGAACTTGGCGCAGAGAGTATGGCGAGGCATTAACATCACATTAGCGGTGGATAACCTGTTTAACTATCGCCCCGACTACTATTACAACAATTCACCCGGCACAACGGGAACGACCTGCTCTCTTGGAGTATCGCTTGATATAGAACAGATGTTTAAGAAAAATTAAAAAAGCAATCATATGAAATGGAAGATTAAAATCTGTGCAGGAGTAATACTGCTCGCAATTGTGTCAGGAGTTGTGGCATGGAACATTTTGTTCTCCACCACACATATTGCGTTCGTTAACTATCAGGTCATAACACTTGGTCAGATAGCCAAATCCAATGAAAATGACCGCATAAAACTCTCTATTCTTGACGTAGCGGAGTTGGATAAAATCAGCAAATACGATGCTGTACTTATCAACGGAATGGGACTTCGCATCACTGCGGAGCAGCGGGATATAATACAGAATGCTGCCGATAACGGAGTGTGCGTAATTACAACAATGGCAACTAATCCTGCCAATGAGATAATTTCGGCAGATTCCACAACTGTTGTAACAATCAAGGGCTATTTGAATGGTGGAGGTCGTCGAAACTATCGTAATATGCTGACTTACATTCGCCGTAATATAAATGGAAAAACAATAGATACAGAAGAACCGGATGCACCCGTCAAGCATGAGCAAAAGCAATTCTATCACATCAATCCATCTGCTCCCGAAGATGAAGAACTTGACTTCGGCAGTGTGGCTGAATATGAAGTATTCTTGAAGAGGCACAACCTGTTGAAGACGGATGCACCCCGTATCATCATCACAGGACAGATGGGCGAACCGGAGGAGTTGATTGCCGCATTAGAAAAGAATGGTAATACTGTTTACCCTGTCCGTAATATGCAGACTTTGGTACAAAGCCATCAAGTGGATTCTATCCATCCTGCGGCTGTCATCAATATGGCTCACGGTAGGATGGGTGATTACATTGTAAATTACCTCACTCGTCAGAATATTCCGCTGTTTGCACCACTCAACATTAACCGCATGGTCGATGAGTGGGAAGCCGACAAAATGGGGATGAACGGAGGTTTTATGTCACAAAGTATTGTTATGCCAGAAATCGACGGTGCCATTCGTCCATATGCATTATTCGGACATCGTCTTGATGAAGAAGGATTTCAACAAGCATTTGCA
Organism: uncultured Bacteroidales bacterium; assembly: GCA_900546395.1. Taxonomy (GTDB): domain Bacteria; phylum Bacteroidota; class Bacteroidia; order Bacteroidales; family UBA932; genus Cryptobacteroides. The sequence continues at coordinate 5,764 of URDD01000004.1, forward strand.
ATTCCTGAACGATTGGAAACCTTTGTTAAGACAGTAAACAATCATATCGCGTTACAGAGTAAGCCAAACAACGAAAAGCGTGTGGCCATCTATTATTACAAAGGTCCCGGACAGAACGCATTGACCGCAGCAGGAATGGAAGTAGCACCATCACTGTTTAATTTGTTGGTCAGAATGAAGAAAGAGGGCTACCGTATAGAGAACCTCCCGACATCAGCAGGCGAATTCAACAAACTTATTCAGTGTCAAGGTGCAGTATTCAATACCTATGCCGGTGGTGCAAAAGCCGATTTCTTGAAAAACGGCAATCCCGAACTCATATCGGCTGATGAATATAACAAGTGGACAGCAAAAGCTGTTCGCCCTCAAATGATGGCTGATGTTGTGGCTCTTGACGGTGAGTTTCCAGGCTCATATATATCTACCGAGGATGGCGAGTTGGCATTGCCTCGCGTTGATTTAGGCAATGTGGTTTTGGTGCCGCAATTGGCAGCAGGAGCAGGAGATGATGATTTTGCCATTGTACACGGTACAGATGCGGCTCCTCCTCATGCCTATATAGCCTCTTATCTTTGGGCTCAATATGGTTTTGGTGCCGATGTAATGATTCACTTCGGAACACACGGAAGTTTGGAGTTTACACCGAAAAAACAAGTTGCCCTCAGTAACAATGATTGGGCAGATGTGTTGGTTGGAGCAATACCGCATCTCTATATCTATTCGATTGGCGATGTCGGAGAGGGTATGATTGCCAAACGCCGCTCGTATGCGACGCTTCAATCTCATCTGACTCCTCCGTTTATGGAAAGCAATGTAAGAGGTATATATAAAGACCTTTGTTCTGCTATTCAGCAGTATAATGATTTGCTCTATGCCGATGGCAAGCCAAATACAGATAATGCTGCATTGAAAGTTAAACGCCTTACTGTAGAATTGGGTATCCATCGTGAACTGCGATTGGATTCCCTTCTCAATGTGCCATATACCGAACAGGAGATAGCCCGTATCGAGAACTTTGCTGAGGAGCTTGCCAATGAGAAGGTTACAGGCGAACTCTACACAATGGGCGAGCCTTATTCGGCAGAGCGCATACGCAGCAGTGTATATGCTATGTCAACCGACCCCATTGCTTATTCGATGCTGGCATTGGACAAGTCAAGAGGTAAGGCAATCGAGGATTTGGAAAAACACAAATCGCTCTTTACTCGCAATTATCTGAACCCTGCCCGTAAGTTAGTTACAAGATTGCTGGACGGCTCTGTACAGACCTCCGATGACGTAATCTGTCAGACAGCAGGTATCACAATGGATGAACTGAACAATGCCCGAGAAATCGAACGTTCTCTCAATACATCACAAGATATGATGTCTATAATGATGGCTATGCAAGCCTCTGGACAATCAATGGGGCATTCCAAAGGAGAATCCAAAAAACACGGACACCCCTCGTGGATTCCAAAAGTTGGAAAACAACCGGAACAAGCGAAAGTGTCAGAGGAAAATAAACCTGCCGAGATGCCCGCTCATGTAAAAGCGATGTTGGGCATCAAAGAGTACAGCAAGGAAGAAAAAGAACTCGCTCGTGTCATTATAGAGTTGGAGCGTACAATTCGTAATGCGGGTAACTACAAGAAAGCATTGGAGAATAGTCCTGAGACTGAGTTTGCTTCACTACTAAATGCGATGAACGGTGGTTACACTGCTCCATCACCGGGAGGTGATCCGATTGCCAATCCGAACAGCATTCCTACGGGACGCAACCTCTATGCTGTCAATGCAGAAATGACACCGAGTGAGATTGCTTGGAAGCATGGTAAAGAGTTGGCTGAGAATACCATCAATATGTATCGTGAGCGACACAATGATTCAATACCCCGTAAGGTAAGTTATACGCTTTGGAGTGGCGAATTTGTAGAAACAGAAGGTGCGACCATTGCTCAAATTCTCTATATGTTAGGCGTAGAGCCTATTCGTGATGCGTTCGGAAGAGTTACGGATATCCGTCTTATACCATCCGAGCAACTTGGTCGTCCTCGTGTCGATGTGGTCGTGCAGACCAGCGGACAGCTAAGAGATATTGCCGCCTCTCGCCTGTTCCTCATTTCTCGTGCCGTAGAGATGGCTGCCGCAGCAAAAGATGATAAATATGAAAACTTTGTAGCACAGAGTGTGGTTGATGCTGAGCGAACACTCATTGAGCGCGGTCTCTCGCCTAAGGATGCTCGTGAAGTTTCTACATATCGTGTCTTTGGCGGAGTAAACGGCAACTATGGAACAGGCATTACCGATATGGTACAGAGCGGCGACCGTTGGGAGAATAGTTCAGAAATAGCCGACATTTATCTGCAAAATATGGGAGCCTTCTATGGCAGCGAAAAGGCTTGGGAGCAGGTACAGCAATTCGCTTTGGAGGCAGCTCTTACTAATACAGATGCCGTTATTCAACCACGACAGAGCAACACTTGGGGAGCATTGAGCCTTGACCACGTGTATGAATTTATGGGCGGAATGAATCTCGCCGTTCGCAATGTTACAGGCAAAGAGCCCGATGCCTATATGAGTGACTATCGCAATCGAAACAATATGCGTATGCAGGAGTTGAAGGAGGCAATCGGTGTAGAGAGCCGAACAACCATCTTCAACCCTACATATATCAAAGAAAAGATGAAGGGCGAAGCAAGTGCTGCAGCCGGATTTGCCGAAATTGTGCAAAATACCTATGGATGGAATGTGATGAAACCAGAAGCAATTGATGATGAGCTGTGGGATGAGGTTTATGAAGTATATATTCAGGATAAGTTCGACTTGGGCGTACGAAACTACTTCGAGCAACAAAATCCTGCCGCTTTGCAGGAGATGACTGCTGTAATGATGGAGACAGCCCGAAAAGGTATGTGGGAGGCTTCCGCAGAGCAATTGGCGGCAATCGCAAAACTGCATACCGAATTGGTCGAAGAGTATAAGCCATCGTGTTCGGGTGCAGTGTGCAACAACAGCAAATTGCGTGAATTTATCGCATCGAAGACCACGCCTGAAATGGCTCGTCAATATCAACAGAGTATTCAGGATGTTCGCGAGGCTTCGCTCTCGAATGACAAGAGTATGGTTCTCAAACGCGAGCAGCTGAACGAAGCGGATAAGGTTACGACAATAATCAGCAATACCGTTGTGGCGGTGTTGGCTATCGCTGCAATCGTGATATTGGTAGCCGTTGTACGCCGTCGCCGTAAAAAGATGGAGGAGTAATGGAGACGGTTGTTCTTGTAATGATGATATTGGTTTGCTTCAATTATATGTTGAAGCAAACCTATCGAAAGATATACTCAGTGCTATTATCTGCCGCAGTATGTGCGTTGTTTGTCGGTTTGATGTGGCCGTATGCTATCGAACAATCCAAATCGCAAATATCCGATTGGCTTGCAGATTCCTCGTTGATGCTCGACATTGCCGTTATCCTTACATTGGAGGTGGCAATACAGATGTCATTCTGTATTCTATCGGCACATATTCAGACTTCGGGCAAAGTCAAACCGATAAAAATATGGGTATATCGCATTTTGAGGTGGTTTCCTGGAGTGTTGATTTTCCCCGTTCTGTTTAGCCTGCTGGTTTCGGCAATATTCGCATTGCCGGGCGTCTCTTTCTCACTTGTTGCGTGGCTTTTGGCAGCTATCGTATTTATTGCAATTCCTTTTGGTTGTTGGGTCCTCAAGTGGCTGCTACCCGAAAAGGAAATCCGCCTTGAACTGTTGTTCCTTGCCAATGCTTTGATTGCAATTTTGGGAGTAATCGCTACAGTAAACGGACAGACTGCCGTTGCTGGTATCAGTGAAGTGGATTGGAGTGCATTGGGAGGCATAGTTGTATTGCTCATATTCGGACTTGTGGCAGGTGTCATTGCATATAGAATAAAATTGAAACGAATTAAAAACAGATAACATTATGAATTACATTTCAGACATCCTCTATTGGATTTCGACAGGCTTGCTTGTTCCTGTCATCGTATTGTTGATTTTCTTCTTTGGTAGAGCATTGCTACTTATAGGAAGTTTCTTTGGCCAATATTTGGCAATTCGCCGTACTGAATCACTTATGGCAAAGGAACTTTACGGACTGAATAAAGAGAATATATCTACTCTTTCGGAGTGTTTGCCGAAGAAGAATCCATCGCTGGTTGTAACCTATATGAATCGTCTGCTTGTGGCCGACAGTGAGGCTATGCGTCAGCGTCTGCTTTCTGATTTTGAGATAGCGGCAGACAAAGACCTATCCACCTCAAAGACATTGAGTAAAATGGGGCCGATGCTTGGACTTATGGGTACTCTTATCCCGATGGGACCTGCACTGGTAGGACTTTCAACCGGAGATATTGCATCAATGGCTTATAATATGCAGGTTGCATTTGCAACAACTGTCGTAGGTCTGTTTGCTGCCGCTATCGGTTTTATTACCCAACAGGTAAAGCAACGCTGGTATTTACAGGATATGACCAACCTTGAATTTGTAGCAGAGTTGTTGAACGAAAAAGAGGGAAAATAATGAAAAGAAGACTGCTGAATAAAGATGAAGACAACGACCCGATGAGCGTTGTCAGTAACCTCTTCGATGTGGCAATGGTTTTTGCCGTTGCCTTGATGGTTGCTCTGGTAAGCCGATATAATATGACCGAAATGTTCAGTCAGGAGGATTTTACGATGGTCAAGAACCCCGGCAAGGAAAATATGGAAATCATTACCAAAGAGGGCGGGAAAATCAATCGCTATACTCCTTCCGAAGACCAAGATTCAAAGAGTGGCAAACGCGGCAGGAAAGTCGGTATAGCCTATGAGTTGGAAAATGGCGAAATAATCTATGTACCAGAATAAGTACAAACCGCAAACTGCAGAAATTCGCTCAATTTCAAATCGTTACCACGTTTTTTTAATAACTTCAAGTATTTATTCCTCAAACGATTATATCGAATCGATGAAATATTAAAATAAATTTGTACCTTCGCCGTTTTGAATCTTAAATATATTGAATCATTATGAAAATAGGAAAAAATACAGTTGTAGAGCTCTGTTACGAGCTTGAAGTAGATGGCGAAATCGTTGACAAGACAGGCAAGGAAAGACCTCTTGACTATATACACGGAACAGGAAATCTTCTCCCGAAATTTGAGGAGAATATAGAAGGAATGGAGCCTGGAAGCAAATTTTCTTTCACCCTTACTCCAGAAGAGGGCTATGGCGAGGTGGATCCGAACAGAATAATCGACCTTCCAAAAGAAGCATTTGAGGTAAACGGGGAAATTCAGGAACACCTGCTTGTACCGGGAAATACCATCCCTATGCTCAACGGTATGGGCGGTGTGGTACCTGGCAAAGTAATAGAAGTAAGCGAAAAGACAGTCAAGATGGACCTCAACTCACCTATGGCAGGAAAGACTCTCAATTTTTCCGGTGAAATCCTTACTGTGCGTGAAGCTACTGAAAAAGAGCTTCATGACGGACTGCACGGCGAATATGTACATACTTGCCACTGCGGCGGTGAAGGCCATGGAAACGGAGGATGCTGCGGCAGTCACGGTGAAAGCGACGGATGCTGCGGCGGTCACGGAGACGGATGCTGCCACGGCAACGAATAAGATGCTGAAAGGAAATGTGGTTAGCACTTGCATTTATATCAGCTACCCTTCTCGGGTTTTATGACGTATCGAAAAAGACAGCACTGAAAGACAACGCAGTTCTTCCAGTGCTGCTTCTTAATACTCTGTTCTCATCAATAATCTTCTCCCCTTTCATTATTGACGGACTGACAGGATCCGGATGGTTCAGCGGGACAGTCCTTGACACATCTCCTTTTGCAGGACATCCTGAAACTTCAGGTTCTTCCGGTCACAGCCTTATACATGCCCACTTGCTGGTGCTGGCAAAATCTGCCATGGTACTGACTTCCTGGATTTTCGGATATTTCGGAATGAAACATCTTCCTATCACTATAGTAGGTCCTATAAATGCCACAAGGCCTGTACTTGTCCTTATAGGGGCAATGCTGGTTTTCGGAGAAAGGCTGAACGGATGGCAGTGGGCAGGAGTAATTCTTTCCATAATATCACTTTTCCTGCTAAGTCTCTCGAGCAAGAAAGAGCAGGTGGATTTCAAACGCAACAAATGGATCTGGTGCATTGCTGCAGCGGCCCTTGTCGGAGCATTCTGCGGGCTGTATGACAAGTTCATACTCAGGCAGCTCGGTCCGATGTTCGTTCAAAGCTGGTACACTTTCTATCAGCTCCTGCTTATGGGAGCCGTGTGTATGGGGCTTTGGTGGCCTAACAGGAAGCATACCACCCCATTCAAATGGAGCTGGGCTATTCCCTTAATATCAATATTCCTTTCCGCAGCTGACTTCGCATATCTCAGCGCATTGAACCAGCCGGAATCCATGATTTCTGTAGTGTCTCTGATCAGAAGAGGCTCTGTACTGGTGTCTTTTGCATGCGGAGTAATGATATTCCACGAGAAGAACCTGAAGGCCAAGGCTCTTGACCTTATATTTATTCTTATCGGAATGATCTGCATCTGGATAGGCTCGCACTAACTCTGCCTGCTTACTTTCATGCAGGGCCGATAGTCTATTTCTGATTCCTTTTCAGATAAACATTGACAAATACCTGAGATTCAGGGTGTGCTTCTTTACACAGACGGCTCACCCTGACTTCAAAAATGTCTTCATACCCCATATCTAAAAGCTTGCTGATTGTCTCATTCTCCGAACTTGGGATAAATCCAAGCTTGACATCATTATAATAAACAGCAACAGCATCTGGGTCATGCTTGTTTTCTGCCTCTCGCACAAGTTTCAGTTCCGAACCTATCTCCAATTCTCCAAATACGATACATCCGTCACAATAGGTAAAACCTGCAATGTTGCAATGGAGGAAATGTTTCCTCATTTCTGTCTTTTTTTCCATAAGCGAAAGTGTTAATTGTTTTTACAATACAAAGATGAAAGATTAATGTACCATTCTACGGTACATTCTTTTACATTTGCCATTCAACGAAACTTTTGTATTTTTGTATGATTAGGTTTTTAGGTATGAAGACTGCTGTGGTTATATTGAACTGGAACGGGAAGGATTTTCTTGAGAAATTCCTTCCTGGTCTCATATTGTCCGCATCAGGAACAGACAGAGAAGGAGAAACGGAAGTGATTGTCGCAGACAATGCATCCACCGACGGCTCCATGGAAATGATGGAGAGCAGATTTCCCGGGATAAAGACGATACGGTTTGACAGGAACTACGGATTTACAGGAGGATACAACAGGGCACTTTTCCAGATTGATGCAGAATACTTCGTTCTTATAAACTCGGATATAGATGTGCCTGCCGACTGGCTGGAACCTCTTGTGGAATGGATGGATGCACATCCGGAATGCGGGATATGCTCGCCGAAACTGCATGCATACGACCGCAGGGACATGTTCGAATACGCAGGAGCTGCCGGAGGATACATAGACAAGTTCGGATATCCGTTCTGCAGAGGGAGGATATTGAAGTCAGTCGAAAAGGATACAGGACAGTACGACGAGCCTGCCGATGTGTTCTGGACTACAGGAGCCTGCCTTATGATCCGGGCCTCGCTTTACAGAAAACTCGGAGGCCTTGATGAAAGGTTCTTCGCCCACATGGAAGAAATAGACCTGTGCTGGAGGGCGCAGCTGGAAGGATACAAAGTCACTGTAATACCCTACTCTACAGTATATCACATCGGTGGAGGGACTCTGCCTAACAATTCTCCATGGAAACTGTATCTCAACTACAGGAACAACCTGCTCATGCTGTCCAACAACCTGGCATATACATATGCCCTGGAGCGAATCAAAAAGACCGGAGTCACACCGGAATCAGCTGTGCTGTATGGAATAAGAAAGACTGGCAGGACGATATTTGCCCGTATGCTTTTAGATGGCTGTTCGGCTGCCGTGTATCTGGCCACTTTCCGGTTCAAATACTTTATGGCGGTAGTAAAAGCACACAGGGATTTCAGAAAGTTGAAACGCAGTCCTGAACAGGAAAGGATTGCCGGATTCGTCTCCGGAAATGCCGGACTGCCGGAAATAAAGGGAATATACGACGGATGGATGATTCCGCGCGCATTGTTAAAAAGAAAAATTAAAGTAAAATGAAGATAATAATAGCCGGAGCCGGAGAAGTAGGCTCTCATCTGGCAAAGATGCTCAGCAACGAGTCCAACGACCTGACTATAATCGACAGTGACCAGGAAAGGCTTAACGCACTTTCTGAAAACACTGATGTCATTACAGTCACGGGGAATCCGTCTTCGCTTCAAGTACTTAAAGAGGCAGGTGCAGAAAGCGCGGATCTTTTCATTGCAGTAAATCCTTCTACATCACAGGATGTAAACATTGTCAGCGCAATGCTGGCCAAAAGGATGGGAAGCAAGAAAGTCACTGCCAGAATAAACAACGAGGAGTACCTGTCGTATGAAAACAAATACCTGTTCACGGAAATGGGTATTGACCTTCTGTTCTACCCGGAAAAGATTGCAGCAGGCGAAATAGTTGATCTCCTTAAGCGCACGGCATCTTCAGACTCAATGGATTTCGCGCGAGGCAAACTCCAGATGGCCGTATTCAAACTGGACGAAGACTCCCCTCTCATAGACATGAGACTCGGTGACTTCGTCAATGTAGCCACCCCTTCAGACCTTCCTTTCCGCGTCGTGGCAGTATCCCGCAACAACGAGACCATAATCCCGCGCGTGGATACCAAGTTCAAATACCACGACCTGGTGTTCATCATATCTAAGCGCGAAGGCATAGACCGCCTTATGAAATACATAGGCAAGAGCAATATAGAAGTCGATAAGCTCATGATTCTGGGCGGAGGTCCTATAGGCGAAATGGTCGCCAAACAGCTCTACAAGCAGCTGGACAGCATAAAAATCATAGAAATCAAAAAGGACCGCTGCATAGAGCTTTCCGAAAAGCTCGGAAACAATGTGACTGTCGTAAACGGTGACGGAAGGAATTCCGACATGCTTCTGGAAGAATCCATCAAGGACTATGATGCTTTCGTAGCTGTCACAAGCAATACGGAAACCAATATTCTCGCATGCGTAGCAGCCAAGAAACTGGGCGTTAACCGCACTATCGCGGAAGTGGAAAACATAGAATACATACGTCTTGCAGAAGATATGGGAGTCGATGCCGTCATAAACAAGAAACTCATCACGGCAGGACGAATCTTCAAATTCACGCTCAGCAACAAGGTAAGGTTTATCAAATACATGAGCGGAACCAACGCTGAAGTTCTTGAGTTCATTGTCGCTCCGAACAGCTGGATAACAAAAGGCAAGCTGCAGGACATCGGATTCCCGAAAAACGCCATCATAGGCGGTGTCATCCGCGGCAACGAATCATTTATCGCCGTTGGAGACACCGAAATCAAGGCCTATGACCGCGTAGCAGTGTTCGCACTACCTGAAGTAGTCAAGGAAGTAGATAAATTCTTCAGATAATCAGACGGCGACACACCGTACTTTGCCTTGAAACATTTGGCAAAGTACGATGCAGTGGTAAATCCCACCATATACATTGTCTCGGACACTGTAAGATGCTTCTGAGAAAGACATGCCGCTGCTTTCTGAAGTCTTATGTCACGGATAAACTCCACTACACCCATTCCTGTAAGTTCCTTTACTTTACGGTATATCTGCTTGCTGCCGTAATGGCTTTCGTCACAGAGTACCGATACTGACAGTTCAGGATCGTCAATATGCCTGTTGACTATTTCCACGATTTCCCTGAGGAACTTTGCATCAGGAGATTCCTGGTCTTCCTTATCGGATTCCGGGGTCACAAGCTGCTGCTGCCGGATTTTATCCAGATACTGCTCGTGTTTGATAAGGAGCTGGATTATCCTACTGTTCAGATACTTCAAATCAAACGGCTTGGTCACAAACGCATCCGCATATTCAAACGATTTCAGCTGCGTCTGAATATCATTCTTTCCTGTCAGTATTATTATAGGAAGGAATGCTGTCCTTACAGAATCACGTATCCTGCGGCTCATAGCAAGACCGTCCATACCTGGCATGGTGATATCCGTAATGACCAGGTCTATCTTATCGCTTTCCAGAATTTCCAGAGCCTCTGCGCCTTCTCCGGCAAGGCGGAATACATAATCCTTGCCAAGGGATGCTGTAATAAAGTCCCTGATATCGGAATTGTCTTCCACCAGAAGGATTATAGGCTTTCTTTCATGTCTCCACACCTTGGAAAGACTGTGCAGGGAAAGATAGTTTTCTTCCACACCTGAATCCAGGACAAATGAATCAGCCTTCATAGTTGACAGCCTCAAAGTAAAGCAGGTTCCTTTTCCATATTCAGACTTTACAGATATACGCCCCTTGTGCATCTCGACTATCTGGCGTGTAAGATTAAGTCCTATCCCTGAACCGCTTACATTGTATTTCTGGTTTGAAGGAGCCTTGTAATACTGGTTGAATATATAAGGCAGTTCGTCTTCTTTTATACCGCATCCGGAATCCTCAACCTTTACCTCTGCATAAATCATGTCGGATGTTTCATCCGCAATGGATACAGACATCAGCACAGAACCTCCCTCCGGAGTGAATTTAACTGCATTAGACAAAAGATTCTGGAATACAGACTCCATCTGAACCTTGTCCAGCATGAAAATGTAATTGATATCATCTGATACAAACCTTGCACTTATGTTCTTTTCTTCGAAAGCAGGCTGGAAACTGTCAAACACCTCAAATGCAAGGTCTTTCAGAGACACTGAAGAAGGGATGAAAAGAGTTCCTGAATTATTGCCGTTGGCGTCTGTCATCCTGTTTATGAGCATATGCATTTTCTCGGCACTCTTCTGCATCGCCTTCAGTTCTCTGGATTTCATCGAATCGGCTTCTGATGAAATCATTCTCGTGGCAAAACCCAGAATTATGCTTAACGGAGTCTTGAATTCATGAGAGACATTTGCAAAAAACTCTGTCTTCATTTTCACCATATTAAGCGCTTCCTCTCTTTCAATATGCTCTATCTGCAGCTGGTGTTTCATCCTGAGATATGCATATACCCACAGCAATGCTCCGGCAAACAGAAGGATATATATGACAAATGCAGCTTTTGTCGCATACCAGACAGGACTTATATGCACGGACAGACTGTCAGAAACAGGTTCGGTCGTATTGTCAGGATATACGCGATAGACTTCAAATTTATAATCTCCCGCCGGAACATTGATAAATGAAGCGGTATTGCCCGAAGTCAACTGCCAGTTATCGTCAAGTCCTTCAAGCCTGTAAGCATACCTTGAAGACCTTCCGGAAAATTCGAAGGAAGAAAAAGCGACTGTAAATGAATTCTGCCTGTAGTTCAGGTCGATTCCTGATACATTGCCTATATTTTCAGACAGGATAACATTGCCGTCATACTCTTTGCCTACCTCAATCCTTTCATTGTCCATAAAAAGAGAAGTAATTTCAGGAGAAAAGTCAGTCCCGGACACGGATATATTGTCTGTATCCATTATGAAAAATCCGTCATTGGTACCTAAAAATACAGTCTTTCCCTTATTTTTCCCTGACAAATTCATTTTTTCTGCCGAAAGCGCACAGAACAGAGCCTTGTCCCCGAAAGGACAGAATGTCCAGCACCCGTCCTCACGGTCATGGATATAAAGGCTTCCGTCACTGATTGCCAGAATCTTGCCTTCTGAAATATCTATCGACTCTACCGGCAGTGCAAACCCCTCTATATGCTCCACTGTCGCATCCGGAAACAGCCTGTATATACCTTTATATGTACCTATAAGCACATTCTGCCCGTCCGGACAAAGTGTATAAGCAGACACATCTCCGGGAAGCCTGACAAACTTCGTCTGGTCTGTGGCAAGATCAATATAATCCACAGCTCCTCCTGAAAGTGAGGCGGCAAAACTTTCAGCTGCAGCAAAATCCCCTACAACATTTCCGGAAAGAGGACAAGACGAAACCGCGTTGAATACCGCATCTGCAAGATAAGGCTCAGAAGAGGACAGAAGAGCATTTTTGTCAGCTATTTTCAGCAATCCTCCATAAGTACCTATCCACATGCTTCCGGAAGAATCTTCCCCGAGAGCATACATCCAGTTGGAAGAATATTTTCCTTTCTGCTCCATTATTGTAAAATGCCGGATTCTGCCTGTTTTGCCGTCAAGTCTGTCCAGGCCTCCGTCAGAAACAATCCACAGTCCTTTACCGTCATCGTACAAGTCTCTTACTTTATTGTGGGACAATCTCTTGTCCAGAGCCCCGCTGTCTGACCTGTACCATACTCCCCTACCCCCTCCAGAGGGCACCTTGACCAGACCGTCCATACCGCCGAGCCACAGATTTCCGCGTGAATCCATCTCCATCGTACTGACATCCTGGCCTTCATTGCTGCCACATACGGAATCAACGGAAACAAACGACCTGTCAGAAAATGTCTCAGCCAGCACTATTCCGTTGTCAGTACAAAGAAAGACATTGCCGCCACTGTCACTCATCATTGACCAGACCACATTGTCCGGAAGGGAATTCCCGTTTCCCGCTTCATGGCGGAAGCGCCTGAAACTGTCGGTACGGTCCTTTATGAAAAGTCCGTTGTCGGTACCTATCCATAAGGACTCGCTACCATAACGGAAAAAATATTTCACCGGAACATTTTCCAGGAAGAAGTCCCTTTCTCCGCCGTCTATATTGTACCTCACAAGACCATGTTCGGTCCCAAGCCATATTATACCGGTATTCCTTATGTCAGAAGCGATGTCCAGGACCAGGTTGTTGTGTCCGTAAGACATCTGCGGAAGCTTGTATTTATGGATTGTCCCGTCAGGGGTCATGCGGTAAAACCAGTCATAGGAACCGAACCACAGGTCACTGCCTATCCTGCGGCAGCAGGCCACATAGTCGGATGGCAGTCCGTGGATTTTTTCTGCAGATGCCGACGGATTTCCGAAAAGTTCGTCCGCATCCATTTTCAGCAGACCGTCAGCTGTCCCTATCCAAAGGTCATTTCCGTCCCTAAGCAAAGACTTGACCTGGCTATAGCCGCAAGACTCCACAGTAAAAAAACTGTCTTTTCCGAAGTCATATACTGAAACGCCTACATCCGTACCTACTACCATCTTACCTGCATCCGGACAATAAAGCAAGGCATTGACATGGTCATTGCAAAGAGATGTAGTATCACCTTCCCTGTACCGGTAGGAAACCTCCGAATATCCGTCATATCTCAGCAGGCCGTTCCTGGTTCCTATCCATATATATCTCATATCATCCTGCACAGCATCGTATGCAGGAAAAGTCCAGTTTTCTGTCCCTGAGGGACGTCTGAATCCATAAGGCATTTCCGATATAGACGCCAGACCGCACACCGGAAAAAGAGAGAATAATATAATGAAAACGGTCTTTACAGTTTCATTTATATAATTTAACATTTCTTCTTACTTTTGACAGATACTTAGACAAAAATAGTGAAAATGTTTACTTTCCCGAAAATTCACGGAATGCTAATTCATCAAAAAAATACTTTCCAGACTCGTTTTGTCCGATCTGTTTTATATTATGTCCATTCTGTTGCTACAATCTGATAACCTGAGAGTGTAATTTTGCACCAGTTACGCAACAAAGAATGCGTACCGATACATAATTGCATTAAAACTGATAAATATGAGAAATTTATTTCTGACACTGACGGTAACTGCTGCAGCTCTCGCCTTCGCAGTCTTCGCTCCATGTGCATCGGCACAATCTCCTGGAGAAAGGACAGTCACAGTAAGCGGCACTGTAACGGACAATACCGGAACACCTCTTGCCGGACTGACAGTAGTCATAACCGGCACTATGACTGGAGCCACGACAGACATTGACGGTAACTATACTATCAAAGTACCTGCCGACGGCACACTTGAATTTTCCTATCTGGGATTCCGCACTCAGAATATAGAAGTAAAAGGAAGGACCCGGATTGACCTGACGCTTCTTCCTGACACTGAGCTTCTCGCAGATGCAGTAGTAATAGGATACGGCACCACTACAAGAAAAGATCTGACAGGTTCTGTATCCGCAGTAGAAAGCAAAGACTTCAACAGCGGACTCATATCCTCACCCGAGCAGCTCATCAACGGCAAAGTATCAGGAGTGCAGATAATGTCTTCAGGAGGTTCACCTACATCAGGCAACACCATCAGAATCAGAGGAGGCGCATCACTTAACGCGTCCAATGACCCACTGATAGTCCTGGACGGAGTTCCTTTGGAAAACGGTGGACTAAAGGGAATGCAGACCAATTTTCTCAGCCTGGTAAATCCGTCAGACATCGAGTCAATGACCGTACTGAAAGATGCATCATCTACTGCAATCTATGGTTCAAGGGCATCAAACGGAGTCATTATCATCACTACAAAGAAAGGGAAAAGTGACAAGCTGGATATAAACTTCACTACTACCCTGTCTCTCCAGAACAAAATCCGCACGGCGGAAATGCTTTCCCGGGAGCAGTTCATTGACGTGGTCCGGAAAGCAGGATATCAGGACCTGCTTGGAGAAGCCGATACTGACTGGAACGATGAAATCTTCAAGACAGCGTTCGGAACAGACAACAACCTTTCTGTTGCAGGGCAGTTCACGAAAAATTTCCCTTTCAGAGCTTCTGTCGGCTACTATAACCAGGACGGTATCGTCCGCACCGACAATGCCACACGATATACCGGAAACATAACCCTCAACCCGTCATTCTTTGATGACAAGCTCAAAATCACGGTAAGTGCAAAAGGTGCAATAAACAAAAACAGATATGCACCTGCAAGTTCTGCCATCTACAACGCCACCGTAGGAGACCCTACCAGGCCTGTATATTCCGGCAACGGCAGTTTCGGCGGCTTCAGCGAAATTCTCATTGACGGAGAACCGACCACAACTGCAGCCGCTCTGAACCCTTTGGGACTGCTTATGCAGACGAACTATTCGGACAATGTGAAGAGAATCATTGCCAACGCGGACATTGACTACAAGATGCACTTCCTTCCTGAACTCAGACTCCATATAACCGGAGGATACGACTATGCCAGCGGGAAAAGCACCAATTTCATACCGGCCGGAGCCGCATCCAACTACCGCACAGGAGGACTTTTCACGCCTGTTGGACCCAACACTGCAGAAAACAGACTTTTTACGGCCTATCTGAACTACAACAAAGAGTTTGAAAAGATAAAATCCAGAATAGACATTACGGCAGGATATGACTACCAGTACTGGAAAACATGGACGGCAGCCGGAGACAGTTATGCCGCAGACAAGACTACAAGCCTCAACTCAGCCTGGGCGGCCGATGACCAGAGGCACGTTCTCCTGTCATACTACGCCAGACTCAACTGGTCTGTTGACTCCCGCTACCTCGTAACAGCCACAATCCGCCGGGACGGGTCGTCCCGCTTTGCCAAAAAAAGCAGATGGGGGACATTCCCTTCCGTGGCCCTTGCCTGGAACATCGCCGAAGAAGCCTTTCTTAAAGACAGCAAAGCGGTAAACAATCTCAAAATCAGGGCCTCATACGGTGTAACAGGACAGCAGGACGGCATAGGAAACTATGGTTACCTTCCGATATACTATCCATCCACAGGAAGCAACTCACAATACATAACTGACGGCTACGGAAATTACGGGCAATATTACCAGCCGGGAGCTTATGTCGAGAACCTGACCTGGGAGACAACATCTTCATGGAATTTCGGAATTGACTTCGGTTTCCTTGACGGAAGAATCAGCGGAAGTGCCGATTATTATACAAGAAAGACAAAGGACCTTCTGGCTACAGTTCCGGCCGCTGCCGGCACAAACTTCTCCAGAACTATAACTACCAATGTGGGAAATGTCGATAGTCACGGTGTGGAAGTAGCCCTGAATGCCGTTCCTGTAGAGACCAGGGACTGGACCTGGAATATTTCAGCCAATATGACATGGCAGAAAATGAAAGTGACCAACCTGTCTCTTACTGATGGCATAGAATCAGCCCCTACTCTTGTAGGAACAGCCATTGATGCCAAGCAGGTACAGGCGATTGCCGAAGGCCAGACTCCTTATTCATTCTATGTTTACAAGCAAGTTTACGACAGGGACGGAAAACCTGTCGAAGGGATGTATGCCGACATAAACGGAGATGGGTCCATCACATTGGATGACAGATATTTCTACCATTCAGCCACACCGGACTACCTTCTCGGACTGAGCACTTCAGTAAGATGGAAAAGACTTACACTCAGTGCATCTCTCAGGGCCAGCATCGGGAACTACGCCTATAACGGGACTGCCGCAAACACAGGCGCCCTTGAAACCCTGAAATACGCAGATGACTGCCTGTACAACCTTTCTTCAAGCTACCTTGAAACAGGCTTCAGCACCAGACAGATATATTCTGACCATTATGTTGAGAATGCATCTTTTCTGAAAATGGACAACCTGATTCTCAGCTATGACTTCGGGAAACTCTTCAGAAACACCATGGGCCTCAACATGTCACTGATGGTACAGAATGTATTTACCGTAAGCAAATACAGCGGAGTCGATCCCGAGGTATTCAACGGAGTGGATATGAACTTCTACCCAAGGCCGAGGATATACTCTCTCAGTATAGGAATAAGATTCTGAAAACATTAATGAAAACAGCGATGAAAAAGACCATTATTATATATATTACTGCAATGCTGATGCTCCTGCCGGCAAGCAACTCCTGCACAGGCAGCCTGGACCAGTATCCGCACACATCAGACACAAGCAAGAACGTATTCAGCACTCCCGAGGGCTATGGAGAGACTTTGAGGGGAATCTACGCAGCCTTTATCCAGAGAATCAGCAGCGTATCTACGGAATCACGCAGCCAGAATTACCTGAGAGTGCTTTGGATGTTCCAGGACTGCTCTACAGATGCGCTGGATGCCATCTGGCTGAGCGGAGAGAGCCTGACAGATGTAAACGGACTGTCATGGACAGCCGGGGACGGATGGGTATCAGGAATGTACTACCACATCTACAACATAGTGGCGATGTGCAACGACCTTATCAAAAATGCTTCTGACAAAGAGCTTCTCTCCAAGTTCACGGATTCGGAACGCGAAGTCATTGAGCTATACAAGAACGAAGCAAGATTCTTGCGTGCATACGCGTACAGTCACGCCATTGACTTCTACTACAAAATGCCGTTTGTCACTGAAGCCGACGGAATAGGCTCCTACATTCCTGTCACATACGACAGAAAGCAGATGTTCGGTTTCCTTTCAGGAGAGCTTGAAGACATTGCCCCCAAACTTAAGGACAAATCTTACGGACACGCAAACTCATACGCTGCATACGCACTTCTTGCAAGACTTTACCTGAATGCAGAAGTCTATACCGGAGAAAAGCATTATACCGAATGTATCACAGCCTGCAAGGAAGTGCTCAAAGGCGGATACTCTCTCGAGCCTGACTACAGCAGACTGTTCAACGGAGACAACCACCTGCGTACAAACGAAATAATACTCGCTTTTGCCTGCGACGGGGCCAACACTACCACTTGGGATGCTACTACTTTCATAACCTGCGGGTCCGTACTTAGCGGCTTTGACGACTATGAACTTGTATATGGGACACAAGACTCCGGAGCCTGGAACAACCTAAGGGCAAGACCTGAACTCGTCAACAAATTTTCCGCAGAAGACAAAAGGGCGCTTGTAATAGGATATGACCGTACTGCTGAAAAAGATTCGGAAGGCAATACCACCGGATATACCCAGACACCAAGAAGCAAAGACATCACACTGCACGACGATGCTTCAACAGGCTACAGGCTAAACAAATGGACAAACCTTACAGATGAAGGCAAACCGGCCAGCATCTGCAGTGACGGAGGAGGAGCCAACACAGATTTCCCTGTTTTCCGTCTTGCAGATATCTATCTCATGCTTGCAGAGTCAGTAGTGCGCGGAGGAGAAGGTTCTTCAAGAAGCGAAGCTCTCAGCCTTGTCAATGAGGTACGGAGCAGAGCTTTCGGCAGTGATTCGGGCAATATCGGAGATGGAGACCTGACACTTGATTTCCTATGCGACGAAAGGCTCAGGGAACTCTATATGGAATGTATCAGACGTACAGACCTTATCCGTTTCGGGAAATACACTTCCGGATACAACTGGCAGTGGAAAGGCAATATCCTGGAAGGTACTGACGTCGATCCGAAATACAGGTTCCTGCCTGCTCCGGAAGCTGAATACTCTGCCAACCCTGAAATGAAGGCAGCCAATGCAGAACTAGGTTATTAATCCAAACGAAAAGCAATTATGACCATAAAATATAAATATGCAGTCCTTGCCGCTACGGCAATGATGACTGTCCTCTCCTGCAGCAAAGACGGAGAAATGCTGACAGCATCTCTGCCTGAAGGAGGTACGGAAATCTCTACTGTAGAGAAAGAAATAATACTTACACCCGAGACAGCCTCAAGCCTGGCCCTTACCGTATATTGGAACAGTCTCGGAGAAATCAGTCTCAGCAACCCTGACGCACAGATTGCCGAAAATGCATCTGTCACCATGCTGCAGTTTTCTGCTGACAAAGACTTCACTGTAACTGACGAGACAACTCTGTCTGCAGGAACTACATCAAGACAATTTACCGTAGCCCAGCTCAACAACATAGCCGACAGGCTGGACATGCCAGGAGAAACTGCATCGGATATGTATATGCGTATCAGACAGTCTCTTGGAGCAAACACAGAATCCACTTACGGAAATACAGTCAAGGTCACGGTAACACCTTATACTATGGATATGAGCCGCGTGCAGATAGTCTCTTCTGCAAGTGGAGAGACCAGCACTACCCTGCCTGCCACAGGAGACAGGACATACGCGGGATTCATGAACGCATCATCCTGGTACAATTTCTTCTTTATGGAAGGCAACGGTTCCATCTGGGGGACGGCAAATGACGGTACCAGCGGCTCGGCGTTCCGTCTTCAGTCCATGTCCGACTTCTCCTCATGGAACTGCTGGTTCCCTGAACCTGCCGGATCATACTATGTCACTATGAGTGTTGCAGAAGAAGCCTGGACAGCCCTCTTCCTAAGCAGCATAACAGCACAGACCGGGGACACGGAAACTGTCATGACATACAACGCCAAGGAAAACAGCTGGTCATGCAACATCTCTGTCACTTCAGGAGAGATGAGACTGAAACTCCCTGCAGCAGGACGACTCTACAATGCCTCCACCGGAGACTCTTCTTACCAGGAAACAGCAGCAGGATTCACAGCTGCATCTGACGGAAGTATTGATTTCCATACTGGAGAAGCGGCAGAATCTGTCATTACAGCGGCATTCTCAGGGGAAGGGACTCTTACCCTCGATATCGATGAGATGAAATGGAGTCTTTCCGAAGGAGTGGAAGAACCTCCGGTACCTCAGTTTGATGAATTCTTCTATATGTTCTACAGCTGGCCTGCTGCCGACGGAGGCTACTGGCCTGAAGAATACGCGGCAACACTGTGGTCAAAAGATAGAGACGGAATGTTTTACGGATATTTCTCCACTCCAGATACCTGGAGCGACCAGATTAACTCCTGTTTCTATAATTTCACTTTCAGTACTGCCCGGACAGCAGAAGAAGGCACCAGATACGGAGTATCAGCATCCGACAGTCATACTCTGGCGGAAATAACTTCACCTGTCTCCCCGGATGAAGTGTGGGCAGGATGGCCGGCCACATACGGACTGACAAGAATCAGTGTAAATATGGAATCCATGACCTGGGCTGAAGAATCGCTTCCGATATGCGTGACCGGAGATTTCAACGGATGGAGTCTCTCTTCCGACCCTATGACTTTCGATACCGGCACCAAACTCTGGAGTGCGACCTGCGAAATAGGGACAATCGGATATGGAATCCAGATAGTACTTGGAACAGACTGGAACTATGTATTCGGAGGCACTGACGGCATCCTGTATCAGGGAGGAAACAATATTGTACCTGCCGGAACAGGCACATATAAGATAACTGTAGATCTGAGGGATGCTTCGGCACCGGAATACACCTTGGAAAAACTATAACATTTTACAGCAAATCACCTAACATTCAGATCAAGAAGCTGTTTTAAAATTTTTTGATAGTATGAAATATATGGTTTTATCTATTATTGCAGCCGCACTTATCGGCACAGGGTGCTCAGCAGAAATCAACCCTGAATATACTCCTGCTGAAAAAGAGACTCCGACTGCTGCGGACAAGTCAGCTTTTGCACTCGGCGCTGACATAAGCTGGTGCACACAACTCGAATCAGAAGGCTGCTCATTCTACAGTCAGGACGGGAAAGCCACAGAATGTACTGCACTTATGAAATCCCTTGGAATGAACTCAATAAGACTGCGCGTCTGGGTAAATCCGGAAGGAAACTGGAGTTCAATGTCAGACGTACTCGCAAAAGCACTGCGTGCCAGAGACCTGGGTATGCGTATAATGATTGATTTCCACTACAGTGATACATGGGCCGACCCCGGCAAACAAGTCGTTCCTGCTGCATGGTCTGGCTTCAGCGACAGCCAGCTTGCAGATGCAGTCTCGGCACATACCGGAGAAGTGCTGTCTCTGCTCAAAAACAATAATGTGGATGTCGAATGGGTCCAAATCGGCAATGAGACGACCAACGGCATGCTGTACAGTTCCGGCATTGACAGCGAAGGACACGGCATTGACCTTGAAAACGGAGGAGGAAGCGTATGGAAACATCCTGAAACTTACGCCTCTCTTACTGCAGCCGGATGCTCCGCAGCCAAGAAAATATATCCGGAAGCCAAGGTTATCGTGCATGTAGATCAGGGACACAATATCAGCCGTGGAAAAGCAGTATTCGAATCGCTGAAAAACAACAATGTGGAATACGACATCATCGGACTGTCTCTATATCCGAACGGCGTTGAAGAAAGAATCTCGCAATGTATAGAAAACATAAGCACGCTTCATTCCACCTACGGACACGATATCATGATATGCGAAGTAGGAATGGCATATGACGATCCTGACTCCGCATACGAAATGTTGACCGGACTTATTTCTGGGGCAAAGGCCTCAGGTCACTGTCTCGGAGTATTTTATTGGGAACCGGAAGCCCCTGCAGGCTACAACGGAGGCTACACGATGGGGGCATTTGACAAGAACAAACCGACCAGAGCGCTGGATGCATTTACAGAAGCGTCAAAGACAGAATAAGTAAAGTATGAGAATAAAAAACGTTTTTACAATTTCAGCACTTGCTGCACTTTCTTTCCTGCTTCCGGCATACGGACAGGAAAGAAAATGCGAAGTGCTTACACAATGGGAGTTCCGCCACGGACACGAAATGACTGCGACTGAAGGATGGGAAAAGGTAGAGGTACCTCATGACTGGGCCATATACGGACCGTTTTCCCGGGACAATGACATTCAGGAAGTGGCTGTGACACAGAATTTCGAGACAGTAGCGTCTGTCAAGACAGGACGCACAGGAGGGCTTCCTTATGTCGGGAAAGGCTGTTACAGAAGGACTATAGAAATCGACAAGAAAGACGGATGCAGATATGTGCTTCTGTTTGACGGCGCCATGAGTGAAGCTCAGGTAAAAGTAAACGGAAAAGACGTGTGCTTCTGGCCCTATGGTTACGCGTCTTTCTGGTGCGACATAACTTCCGCCATCAGCAACGGTGAAAACGACTTGCATGTACTGCTTGAAAACAGGCCTCAGTCATCACGCTGGTATCCGGGAGCAGGACTATACAGGAAAGTAAGACTGCTCACCCTGCCTGAGGTACATATACCAGTATGGGGAACATATATAACAACTCCCTACGTCTCAGAAGAGTATGCAAGTGTCAGAATACGAACCGAAATAGAAGGTATAGAAGAGGGCGGGACTGTGCGCATACTCACTGTCATAAAGAATCCGGAAGGCAAAGAAGTAGCCAGGAAAGAGGACTTGCGCCGGATTTCACACAGAGCACCGGCCGAGCAGCACCTGACTGTGGATTTTCCGGAATTGTGGTCTCCGGAAAACCCGGCACTATATACAGCAGAAACATCAATATATACATCCGGAGACGAACTGTCCGACATCTATAAGACGACCTTCGGAATACGGAACGCTGAATTCAGGGCAGACAAAGGTTTTTTCCTGAACGGCAAGCTGAGAAAATTCCGCGGTGTATGCCTTCACCATGACCTCGGGCCACTGGGGGCAGCCGTGAACAAAGCAGCCATAAGACGACAGCTTGAGATACTCAAAGATATGGGATGCGATGCAATCCGCACATCACACAATATGCCGGCAGAAGAGCTTGTGGAGCTATGCGATGAAATGGGCTTCATGCTTATGGTCGAACCTTTTGACGAATGGGATGTAGCCAAATGTAAAAACGGCTACCACAGGTTCTTCGGAGAGTGGGCAGAAAAAGACATGGTAAATATGCTCAGACATTTCCGTAACAACCCTTCTGTCGTAATGTGGAGCATAGGAAACGAAGTTCCTACACAATGGACAGAAGGCGGGTACAAAATAGCATCCTGGCTGCAGAGCATCTGCCACAGAGAAGACCCTACAAGACCTGTAACTTGCGGAATGGACCAGTTCGATGCGGTAGTCAACAACGGATTTGCTGCGGCTCTTGACATTCCCGGATTCAACTACAAGCCCCTGCGCTATACAGAAGCATATTCGAAACTGCCACAGAATCTGATTTTAGGCAGTGAAACGGCATCAACTGTAAGTTCGAGAGGCATATATCATTTCCCGGCAGAATCAGGCAGCAACAAAATTCACAGTGACCACCAGAGTTCTTCCTATGACAACGAATATTGCTACTGGTCCAACATCCCGGACATCGATTTTGCAGCTGACGAAGACCTGGACTGGGTGACGGGACAGTTTGTCTGGACCGGTTTCGACTATCTCGGAGAACCTTCTCCTTATGATACTGATGCCTGGCCCAACCATTCTTCTGTTTTCGGTATTGTAGATCTGGCTTCGATTCCCAAAGACAGGTACTGGCTATACAGAAGCATCTGGAATACTTCCGAACCTACGCTTCACATTCTCCCTCACTGGAACTGGAAAGGAAGAGAAGGAGAAACAACACCTGTCCATGTCTATACATCCTATCCTGAAGCAGAACTTTTCATAAACGGTGTAAGTCAGGGACGCAGGAAAAAGGCTGACAGCAGCCAGACTGCAGATATATGGACAGCAGGCTATGACGACAGTACCAAGGTGGAAAACGGAGTGCGTCTTATGTCCCGGTACAGACTGATGTGGAATGAAACAGTCTGGGAGCCAGGCGAATTGAAAGTAGTGGCATATGACATGAACGGCAGTCCTGCCATGGAGAAAATTATAAGGACAGCCGGAAAGCCGTACGCTCTGGTACTGCACTCCGACCGTCCTTCAATCTGCGCTGACGGACAAGACCTGTCTTATGTGAATGTTTCTGTAATTGACAGGAACGGAAACCCGGTTCCTGATGCAGGGCACCTGATAAAAATAGAAGTTTCAGGTGCAGGAAAATTCCTGGCGGCCGCAAACGGAGACCCTACATGCCTCGAACCATTCCATATACCTCAGATGCATCTGTTCAGCGGACAGCTGACAGCCATTATCCGCAGTACCGGTTCAAAAGGCGCAATAACAGTCAAAGTCAAAGCGCCCGGACTCAAGTCCGCCGAACTCACCATAACTTCAGAATAAGACCAGGAAGCTGCCTGACTTCCGCATACGCGAAAGTCCTTATTTCATCTGAAGTTCGATGATATAATCGATTTCATCAGGAACTTTGGTAAGATTCACGAAAATTCCGCCGTCTGTCACTGTATATTTGAGCGGCTCCCCGCTTGCAAGACAGACTGCGGATTTTACTTTTCCTTTCACAGGAAGGAAAATACCGCTGTCCTGCCAGTCCAGAATATGGATATACTGGGTTTTGCCTTTCATGGTAGATACTCCCCAAGAGTGAGGCTTGACTTCTCCTACTGCAGTCCCGTAGATAGTGTGACCATATTCCTTCATCCACTTGCCGATTTCCTTCAGACGGCTTACTGCCACTGCAGGCAATTCCCCGTTAGGCTGAGGCCCTATATTAAGGAGAAGGTTTGCGCCTTTTCCCGCAGCCTTTACCAGAAGGTGTATCAGTTCTTTCGGAGACTTGTAGTTCTGGTCCTTGATTTTATATCCCCACATTCCGTTCATAGTCTCGCAAGTCTCAAGCGGAAGCGCGCTTATGCTCTGGCCTGAAAGTCCTGCCTTGTTCTCACCTGGAAGGTCCCTTTCAAAAATCTGTATATTCTCTCCGGGACAAGGTGTCTCATGATGATTGTTTGCAATCAGGCATGACGGCTGGAGTCTGTGTATCAGGGCATACTGCTCGTCCAGCTGCCAGTCGAAATCAGGATCCTGGTCATGATCCCACTTTCCGTCAAACCAAATCGCACCTATAGGACCGTAATTGGTAAGAAGCTCGGTAAGCTGGTTGTTCATGAAAGTGAAATACTGCGGCCAGTTTTCCTTTCCCTTTTCCCTGCCGGTCTCATGACCTGTGCGTCCGAGCGGATAGTCAGGACGTCTCCAGTCCAGATGAGAATAATAAAGGTGAAGCCTGATACCCTGCTTGTGGCACTCGTCAGCCAGTTCCTTTATTATATCACGCTTGAAAGGAGTGGCATCCACGATGTCATAGTCGCACCACTTGGTATCGAACATGGAGAAGCCGTCGTGGTGGCGCGTAGTGATACAAATGTATTTCGCACCTGACTCCTTTATGGCAGAAACCCACTCGGCCGCATTGAACTTCGCAGGGTAAAAACCTGAAGCTATCTTTTCATATTCGTCCCAGGTAATGCCGTAGTTCATATACCACTCTCCCTGAGCCAGCATACTGTAGAATCCCCAATGAAGGAAAATGCCGAAACGGCTGTCGCTGAATTCTTTCTGTGACTGGATGATTTCTTCTGAAGGGACATAGCCCGGAATGCCGTTGTCTGCATTCAATGTCGTGCCGGAAATCGCACACAGTCCGGCCACTGCTGACAAAAAGGTTACTCGTTTCATATTTGCGTTATTATTGCGTAAAAATGTTCAACCTGTTTTTCAAGAACGGGCTTCAAAAATACCTCATAAAATCCGTATTGGCAAAATTATGTAAAACGTTAAATGATTTCCCATAAAAAATTCTTTACACAATGTAAAAAAATTTTACATCTCCCAAAAGCCAATATTTTATAACATATTGATTTTCATTAATATTATAACTTTGGCACAGTCAATGCTATTTCCCCGTCAAACAAAAACGAAAATGACAAACGCAAAACCAATACTTACTCTTTCTTTATTATTCGTCTGCCTTTATACCAATGCGCAGATGACTCTCAGGGAATGTATGCAATATGCCGTAGAAAACTCGGCAAAAATGAAAATCCGGCAGACAGAGACTGACAATGCCCGCATTTCTCGCCGCGATGCCGTTCTCCAGGCTTTCACCCCATTTATTTCCGGCAACACCAGCGCCGGATACAGTTTTGGAAGATCCATCAACCCGGAGACAAACACATACTTCACATCTGTTTCTTTCAATAATGCCTATAGTCTGAATCTATCCATCAGCCTTTTCGACGGGTTCTCAGCCGTAAACAATCTGAAAATCACACGAACTGCGATGGCTATGGGCAAAAATCGCGAACAGCAGGAAGCAGACGCTATATGCCTCGCAACAATGGAGGCGTACTACAATGCTGTTTACTATGACCAGCTTCTTGAAATAGTTTCAGCACAGGTAGAAACTGCACGACAGTCACTTAACCTGGCCCGAAGACAGGAAGAGCTGGGTCAGAAAGGATACGCGGATGTTGTGCAGACAGAAGCAGAGCTTTCCGACAGACAATACCAGCAGGTAACAGCAAGAAATGCATACAACGATGCAATGCTTACATTGAAAGACCTTATGTTCTGGCCAATGGACCAGGAACTTGATATAGATACATCCATGGCAGGAAATGCAGACGTACTTGATCCTCAAGGAGAATTGGTGACTACTGAAATAATAAGCAACGCACAGAATTCAATGCCAAAGGCTTTCATTGCCAAAGGAGAAATGGCAAACGCCAAACGTGAACTCTCGACAGCAAAATGGCAGATGGCTCCGTCCCTGTCCCTCGGTGGCAGCATATCTACAGGATATTACAACTATCCCGGCCAATCAGGATATACTGCGATGTCTTTCGGTCATCAGTTCAAGAATAACTTGGGTGAATATATAGGATTGTCACTGACAATCCCCATATACGGAAGACTTAGCGGACAATCTTCTATTTCACGCAAGAAAAACGCCTATAAAAAGGCTCAGACGCAATATGACCAGACTATGCGCGACATCGAGACAGAAGTCCGAAGAGCAGTACAGGACAGAGACGGTGCCTCATCTGCATTTCTTCAGGCTGACAAAAGAGCATCAGTACAAGAGGAAGCATACAGACTTAATTCGAAGAAATTTGAGCAAGGTCTGATTTCTCCCATAGAACTTCAGAACGCCACAAACAACTACCTCAACGCAAAGACAGAGAGACTGAACTCTCTTTTAAAATACTATATAAAACGCAGTATAGTACTGTATTATAACGGCATAAACTATTTGAATCAATAATAGGACAATGGATAAAATTATCGAACAGAAAAAAGGGTGGAGAAGAGTCTTCACCAAAAAGGCACTTCCCTTTTGGATCGGGACAATAGTCGTAGCTTTCATAGTATGGCTCATTCTGCGTGATAATGCAAGCACTCTGAGGGTCAATGCAGACACTCTATCCATAAGTGAAGTGAAACAGGGAGAATTCAATGACTACATAAGGATCAGCGGACAGGTGCAGCCAATGACTTCAATACAAATCAGCCCGCAGGAAGGAGGAACTGTACAGGAAATCATCATTGAAGAAGGATCAAAAGTAAAAAAGGGAGATAAAATCCTGCGGCTAAGCAACGAAAGTCTGGACC
The DNA here is from genome assembly GCA_900546395.1 of uncultured Bacteroidales bacterium. Classification (GTDB taxonomy): domain Bacteria; phylum Bacteroidota; class Bacteroidia; order Bacteroidales; family UBA932; genus Cryptobacteroides. The sequence continues at coordinate 32,842 of URDD01000004.1, forward strand.
TTCAGATTCTGAATGCAGAAGCCGACCTTGCGGAAAAAGAGAATATATTACGCAACACTCTGATCTCCATGGAGCAGCAGAAGCTCTCCCTCAGACAGGAAATGCTGCAGCTGAATATGGAAGTACGCAGGACAAAAAGAACATATGAGCAGCAAAAGACTCTTTTTGAAGAAAAACTGATTGCCAAAGAAGAGTATCTCAAATCTGAAGAAGACTATCTCCTTGCATGCGACAAATACAAACTTGTAGAGAACAGACAGATCCAGGACAGCCTGTACAGAAGTGTACAGGTGGAACAGATGGAGGAAAGCCTGAAGAATATGCGCCTGAATATGCAGATGATACGCAAACGCAAGGATAATCTCACAATCAAGGCTCCAATTGACGGTGAACTTGGACTTCTTGATGTAGTTTTGGGACAGTCAATCGCTTCAGGCACCAAAATAGGACAAATAAACGACCTGTCAAGCTACAAGATTGAAGCCCAGATAGATGAACACTATATTGACAGGGTCACAGCAGGCCTGGACGCTACTTTCGAAAGAAATTCGGAACAGTTCGGTGCATACATCAGAAAAGTGTATCCTGATGTACGGGACGGAAAATTCAAGGCAGACTTCAAATTCAGCGGAGAACAGCCTGGAAATATCAGAACCGGTCAGACATATTATCTGAATCTGCAGTTGGGACAGCCGGAAAACGCTGTAATAATACCACGCGGGACTTTCTACCAGAAGACAGGAGGCAGATGGATATATGTCGTAGCTCCGGAAGGCGGAAAAGCTACAAAACGGGAAATACGGATAGGCCGCCAGAACCCGCAGTTCTATGAAGTTATCGAAGGACTTGAGCCTGGGGAAAAGGTCATTACTTCAGGATATGACAACTTCGGAGAAAACGATGTGCTGATATTCTAAAGAACACAAACAATTTAAAAACAATAGCTTATGATTAAGGTTACTGATTTAAGCAAAATTTTCAGAACAGAAGAAATTGAAACAACTGCTCTCAACTGTGTATCCTTTGAAATCAAAGACGGTGAGTTCGTTGCAATTATGGGTCCTTCAGGATGCGGAAAATCAACCCTTCTTAACATACTCGGACTGCTGGACAATCCGACATCAGGAAGCTACATTCTGCTGGGACAAGAAGTGGGAGGCCTTAAAGAAAAGGACAGGACAAAGTTCAGGAAAGGCAATATAGGCTTTGTATTCCAGAGTTTCAACCTCATTGACGAGCTCAACGTATTTGAAAACGTGGAACTGCCCCTGAGGTATATGAACATAAGCGCGACAGAAAGGAAACAGCGCGTAACAGAGATACTGAAAAGAATGAATATCAGCCACAGGGCACAGCACTTCCCTCAGCAGCTCTCAGGAGGACAACAGCAAAGAGTTGCCATTGCCCGCGCAGTTGTTTCCAACCCCAGGCTTATTCTGGCCGATGAGCCTACCGGAAACCTTGACTCAAAAAACGGCAAGGAAGTGATGGATCTGCTTACAGAATTGAATACGGAAGGCACAACCATCGTAATGGTTACACACTCACAAAAAGACGCCGCCTGCGCACAACGCACAATAAACCTCTTCGACGGAAGGATTGTCAGCGATGTTAGGAACGAACTTTAAACTGCGTACCACATAAATATTGATCACCGGTGTGCTGACATCCCAAGCCGGGAATTCCTACACACCTTAGGGGCTGACTAAAAAGTATTAGTCAAGCCCCTTTTCCTTGTTTTTCGGTTAGGTCAACCTCGACCTTGCTCCGAAATATTCAATTCTCAGAGAGTTATTCTGACTTTTGGGTCCCTCTAAAAGTTGCAATGATTCCTCCTTATACTTCAAAACAGGAACGATTTCACAGAAACTGTCTGTTTTTTAGAAGTTCTTGTTATTTTTGCAAATATAATTTCAAACATAAAACTGTTATACAGACAGATATTTCCAAATGGCTAAAAACAAAGGTAAAATACTTGTTGTAGATGACAACGAAGGAATAAGGACAACACTGAAGATACTTCTCCCTAAATATTTTGACAATGTCCTGTTGCTGCCTTCTCCTAAGGAATTGAACACTTGCATACATGAATTCAGACCTGATGTCATCCTGCTTGACATGAATTTCTGCACAGATATAAACACTGGAAACGAAGGGCTTTTCTGGCTGTCTGAAATTAAACACATGAGCGAAGAAACTGAAGTCGTGCTTTTCACGGCCTATGCTGATATCGCACTTGCTGTAGAAGGAATGAAGCGAGGAGCTTTCGATTTCATAACCAAACCTTGGGAGAATGACAAACTGATCAATATTCTCCAGGCAGCATGTGCACACAGGCACAAACAGCATTCCGATATTCCAGGCAGTCCTGACAGAAGCGAAACTAAGCCATATTGGGGTGAAAGCGCCCAGATGAGGAATATCCGCAATATTGTAGAAAAAATCGCACCTACAGATGCCAGCGTTCTGATAACAGGAGAAAACGGAACAGGAAAAGATATCCTGGCTAAAGAAATTCACAGATTGTCTGCCAGGGCATTGAAACCGTTGGTATGCGTAGATGCGGGCGCCATCACAGAAACTTTGTTTGAAAGCGAACTCTTCGGACATGTAAAAGGAGCATTCACAGATGCCCATTCAGACAGGACGGGCAAATTTGAAGAGGCGGACGGTGGAACCATATTTCTGGATGAAATCGGCAATATTCCCCTGCATCTTCAGGCGAAACTTCTCAGAGCACTGCAAGACAGAGCTATAGTAAAGGTCGGAGACAATAAGTCTGTCCCTATAGACATACGTCTGATATGCGCCACTAATAAGGATCTCCCACAGATGGTCCGCGACGGACGTTTCAGAGAAGACCTGTACTATAGAATAAACACAATGCACATACAGCTTCCTCCCCTAAGGCAGAGAACAGATGAAATAATCCCTCTGGCTGAAATCTTCATAAGCAGATTCGCAAAAAAATACCGGCGGGATATCACAGGAATAGACGAATCGGCAAAATCGGCACTACTTGGCCACTGGTGGGGAGGTAATATAAGGGAACTTCAAAACTGCATAGAAAAAGCCATAATACTGGCTGAAGGCAAAATTCTTACAGCAAGCGGACTTTTTCTTTCTTCAGACGACCCGGTAACAGAAATTTATGACAATACGGACGAGACACTGGACACTACTGAGGCAAAAGCCATAAAAGCCGCAATGGACAAATACAACGGGAACATATCTCTTGTAGCCAAATCATTGGGAATAAGCCGCCCCACACTATATGCAAAACTGAAAAAGCACAATATAGGATGAATGTACCGGCTGTCATATTTGTGGCAATGGCCACAGTTGTTGCTTCCGGCATTCTGGGTGCAGTTGTATCCGCGCGCAAGATGCATTCGAAAGTCCGCTATATGCTGGACGCTCTTGAAGATAAGGAGACAAACTTCCGGTTTGACGAAAAAATGTTACTTGCAGGAAGATTTAACCGGACACTGAACAGACTGCGCCGTATTTTCGAAAACGAAACCAAGGAAATCAAAGAGCAGGAAGAATATTTCGCCCAGATGCTGAACCATGTGAATACCGGAGTGATTGCAGTCGATTCCGATACAAAAAAACCAAAAAACAACGGCAAAATTCTTTACTGCAACAAAGCTGCTGAAAATATACTTGCCATTTCTTCCGCAAGCCATCTGAGACAGTTGTCAATAATCGACCCTACTGTAGCAGAAGCCTTTGAAAACATCTGTCCTTCCGGCGAAAAACGAGTGAGTTTCTACGATGAACGCGGCCAGAAGACCATTGTACTTAATGCTTCGGCAGCCAGAATAGGCAAAAAAGAAATCAAAATCATTACTTTCAATGACATTACTTCAGAAATCTTGCAGTCTGAAGAAAACTCATGGGACAAGCTCATACGGGTACTTACTCATGAAATCATGAATACAGTCACACCTATAGCATCTCTGAGTGAAATGCTCTCCAGGGAAATAAAGGTAGAAGCAGACCTGGAAGAACTTAAAAAAGGACTTGAAACCATTTCCGAATCTTCCAAAGGACTTATCAGATTCGTAAACACGTACAGAAACCTGACACGAGTATCACCCCCTGTTAAGAAAGTATTCTACTTCAGTGAACTGGCAGAGCGCATCATCAGCCTCACGCGGGAACAAACACCTGATACAACCATTAGCTACATTGAAAAATCTGATGACATAATTCTCTATGCCGATGAAAACCAGATTTTCCAGATAATCATAAATCTTGTAAGAAATGCAATGCAGGCAAATGCAACAAAAATTGACATTACCGCTGAAATAGATTCTTCTGAAAGAGTCGTTGTAAATATAAACAACAATGGTAAACCTATAAGTCCGGACTGCAGAAAAGAAATCTTCGTGCCATTTTTTACTACAAAACAGGATGGCAGCGGTATCGGTCTGAGTCTATCACGTCAGATTATGCGCCTGCACAACGGAACGATAACACTTTCGCGCAGCGACGAAAAAGCCACAGTCTTTACTCTCTGCTTCGGATAATTTCTACTTTAGCTTAACTGGTGTATTTTCCGCGCTGTCCCTGTATTCGTCTGATTGCCAGGTGATGACCTTCCTGCGCAGCTCTTATGTACCATTCAAATGCCATAAGCAGATCAGGGCTTCCTGTCCATCCTTCCTCATAAGCCTCCCCTATCCTGTAATGAGCATAAGGGTCAGTACTTTTAAGATATGATTCCATAGCTTTTGACAGGTCACGTACCACTCCTGAACCCCCTTTGCGGTAAATATCACCCAGATTGGACGGGGCATAAAGCGTATCGCCCAGTTCAATGGCTTTTTCAAACCAGAAAACTGCAGAACGGTTATCCTTGTGAACTACTATCCCTTCCTGATATAATGTACCCAAATCGTTCAGTACCACCCCTTCCGGAACAATCTCTCCTTTTTTGTAACGCCGTCCTATTTCCAAAAGAAGGTCAACATCTTCCTTACAGAATGTTTCCCATGTTTCAACTCCGTCAAGCTGCCAGGACTTGACTCTTGCAACGGGCTTGTGCTCCGGAACTTCCACTTCCAGGTCCGGATAACTGTCGCTCAGATTCCTGCAAGTTTTGAGGAGATTATGCTTCAGGGCATATTGGATATATCCATAAATCCTTGGAGTGGAGGACATGACACATACGCCGAACTGTGCCAGAGTATCTTTGCTGATGAAATAATCCTCTTCATTTCCATAGCTGAACATATATGGGTATCCGGCTGATAAAACTGCCTTAAGATAGGCTACCTCTTCCCCTATTGAGTCCTCTATCCAGTCTTCGCTTTTCAATGCTCCGACATCTATTCCTTCACTGGCCAAATCCATCCCCAGCGCACCTGCAATCAACACGCTGAAATCTGAGAAATAATTATAGTCGGAGTATGACGCAAGGCTTTCCATAAAAAGGCTGTACTGCGCCTCTTCTTTAAAATGAACCAAAACATAAGGTGTCGTGGACTTCCCTTCCCTATAAATACGCCACACCTTCTCTTCAAGAGAATCCGTCACTTCCTCCAATATAAAATTCTCTTCTCCGACACTCTCTAAAAGAGCCTCAATATCCAGTTCCTTCTGGCTGTCAAAATCTATTCTATGCATAACTCCGAAAGATAGAAACAGTTTTGGATTTTTTCAAATAATCCAAAACCGTTTTTGCAAAACACACCAAAAATGTTGCTAACTTTGTGAATATGGACAAAAACAGGAAAATAGACATTATGGGAATTGTCAATATCACTGACAATTCATATTTTTCTTCCAGCAGATGTCTGGATAAGACTACAGGCAGGGCTGATATTGACAAGATTCTGGAAAGGGTCGGTAAAATGATTGAAGAAGGAGCCGGAATCATAGACATAGGAGCATGCTCTACCAGACCCGGATCGGATCCTGTAGGGGAAACTCAGGAATGGGAACGGCTGCATCCTGCCCTGAAGGCCATAAAAGATTCATTTCCTGAGATTCCTGTTTCATTAGACACCTATTGGGCCAGTGTGGTGGAAAAAGCTTTCGACCTTATCGGGCCGTATATTGTAAATGACATTTCTGCCGGAGAAGATGATCCAGAAATGCTCGAAACAGTCGGACGACTGGGACTCAGATATATTGCAATGCACAAGCGCGGGACTCCGAAGACAATGCAGAGTCTCTGCCAATACACTGATGTCACTGAAGATGTATTGGAATATTTCAGGCAGTTTGCCGGAAAAGCCGACAAGGCCGGTATCAGAGACTGGATTCTCGACCCCGGCTTCGGGTTTGCAAAGACCATAGACCAGAACTATCAGATGATGCGTGAGTTGGGCAAATTTCTGGAACTGGGACATAAAATATTAGTCGGAGTATCACGCAAAAGCATGATATTCCGACTGTTTGACATTACTCCACAGGTCCTGCATTTAGCGGCTCTGCAGAATGGAGCTGATATTTTAAGGGTTCACGATGTAGCTGAAGCAGCACGTACCGTCGCCCTGTACAGGAAGCTTTAGAAAACCTCTACCTCATCAATGAAGAACCAGCAAGGCTGTCCTACACCATAGTGCCAGGACGGGCATACCTTTGTGCCTTCTATTTCAATTCTGATATATCTTGCTGTACACGGATTTTCCCTGGACACTCCCAGTTTTTCGAACTTGACCTGCACAGAATCATCTTCAGGTATGGCAAGTTCTCCGAAAGGACTGTACCGGACTCCGTCAGACGAGACTGATATTTTCAGATGTTTCGGCAGGAGAATCCAGGCTCCCAACTGATGCAGGAAGTCACAGCCTGCATAGGAAAAGCTCTTCTGGGACCCAAGGTCAACTACAAATCCTCCGTCAACGCCTTCCCATCCGACCCAGCTTTCCACGAAAGTCGAGCCTCCGTAAATACCGTCAGTAAGACCTGTCTCTCCCAATGCCACATATTTTTCCGCAGTAGGAGGAACAAGCCACTCTACAGACGCACCTGCGGCAAGATTGGGTCTCTCGCCAGGAAGATACCTGTCTCTGAAAAGCTTGCAATACTCGGCAGGAGAATTGTTCCTTTCATTGAGAGTAGGTATTCCGAACTCGGCAGTCCTGGCCTCAAACAAGTCAAGTTCCTGCCTTATTTTCCCGGGATTCCTGCATCCTTCCGCACGCGCTATTTCAAGCTCCGAATACTGAAGCGGAAGCCTTGATCTTCTGACCCTTGCAAGATATTCCGGCTGGTCCGCTACAGCTGCTTCGGCGGCATCAAACAGTTCATTGTATCTCTTGCGGCAGGCTGCATTGAGCATACCGTCCTTATGGCTCACAGGTGAGTCATAAATCCAGAGCCTTTTTCCGGAAGCCAGAAGGGCCCCCTCAAGCATCCTTTCATACTGGTAAATGTATTTTCCTGCCTCACCGTAATATCCTTCAGTAAACTCCCTCATAAGGGAATCAATATCGGCATCAGCATTCCACATCAGTTTGGCTACTATATATGAACGCATCTCGGAAAGGTCTGTTCCCAAAGAGGCTGCTATCTGTGAAAAATGCATTGTGGCATGATGGTCGCGGAAAGTCCTGATATTAGGCTGGATAATATGGAAATTAGGGAAAGGAGCCACCATATTGTCGAAATTGATACCGTAGTCCCAGACAAAAATATTGTCAGAAATCGCAGACCAGCCCTCCAGTGCCTTCATAAAATATTGGCCGGAGGCATTGTCCGTCAAGGGAACTTCCCTGTCACAGTCTATGTCGCATAACATGATGTTCACATTAGGCAGTGGTTTTACGTGAGCCGGAGGATTCATGGTAAACAGATATGCCAGAGTCGAAAATTCCTTGTCCGGAAACCTCTCTGCTATTTTATTCAGAAACTCAACATAAAGTCCGGAAACAGCACCTTCCCTTTCGATAACTTTCATACATTCCGGACATTGACAGTATGTATTATTGCCGTCATTCTGACTTACGGACATCATTTTCATATCCGGATTGGCCTTGAAAACAGAATCTATGACAGCACAGGCAGCCTCCAGAACTTCAGGATTGGTCAGACACCACTGGCTTGCCCTTCCCGGACGGCGCTCTCCATTGATAAACGAATAATATTCAGGATGTTCCTTACCGTATTTCGAAGCCGGCAAAATCTTGTTGAATGTATGCACCCAGAGATTTCCGGCAAAAACTTCAGCAGGCTGCTCTACCCTCAACCAGGTCTTGAACAGAGGTGAAGTGGCCATAGAATAGGACTGAGTCTGCCTGTAGCGGAAAGTCGGAGTTTCTGTCAGATTAATGTCTGACGGCAGGACAAGGCTTTCCTGAATGTCGTAGTCCAGTGCATCAGCTGCATAATAACGTACTCCGAAATAGTTTTCCAAAAGAGTGACTACTGCATAAACGGATCCGTGTCCGCCGCCGGATATTACATAGATGCTCCCGTCTGAGGCATAAACTCTGAATGCATCTTCTGTCAGTCCGGAAGCATCTGATGTTCCAAGAAAAACTATGTCACCCTTCTTGGTTTTCGTTGCAGAATCCAGTATCTCAAGTTCCGCCCCACTGAGCCTTTTTGCAAAATCAGCCATAAGCTCCGCTGCTTCGCGCTCGTCTTCGCCATTGACGAATGTTGCTGAAATACTGCGTGCTCCGTCTTCTCCAAACAACGCTGATACTGAGGCAGGTGCATTCCCTCCGACTACTATACGGCCAGCCGGCTTGCCGTTTTCAACAATTCTGATTTGAGAGAAAGCCACAGCAGGAAAAATGCAAGCTGCAGCAATGATTGAAAAAAGTCTTTGTGTCATAATTGCATTAAATAGGTCCGCAAAGTTACAAAAAACTTAGGGGTAAACAGTTTCTTTATGTATCTTTGCAAGCAATTATAAAACTGATTTCACAATGGACAACCACTCACTTCTGGCAGTCTCCCCCATAGACGGAAGATATGCCCGTCAGACAGAATCACTCAGAGAGTATTTCAGCGAATATGCACTTATCAGATACAGGGTAAGGGTAGAAATAGAGTATTTTATCGCACTTTGCGAAATTCCTCTGCCTCAGCTTGCTGACTTTGACAAATCAAAATTTGAAGCTCTCCGGGACATATATCGTAAAATGACTCCTGAAGATGCAGCCAAAGTGAAAGATATCGAGAAGGTTACAAACCACGATGTAAAGGCTGTCGAATATTTCATAAAAGACAGGTTCAAGGAAATGGATATCATAAAATGGGGCGAATTCGTTCATTTCGGACTTACATCCCAGGATATCAACAATACTTCCGTGCCACTTTCTCTCAAAGAAGCCATGCACGAAGCATACCTGCCTCTTATGAATGAGGTGCTGGATATTATCAAGTCAATGGCAGATCAGTGGAAAGACATACCTATGCTTGCCAAGACTCACGGACAGCCGGCCTCACCTACAAGAGTCGGAAAGGAATTCAAGGTATTCCAGGTACGTATTGAAGAACAGCTCAGACAGCTTGACCTGCTGACTTATCCGGCAAAGTTCGGAGGCGCCACAGGAAATATGAATGCCCACAAAGTAGCCTACCCTGGAATCGACTGGATAACTTTCGGGAACAAGTTCGTAGACTCGCTCGGACTCAAGAGATCATTCCCTACTACACAGATCGAGCATTATGACAACCTTGCCGCAATCTTCGACAATATCCGCAGGATCAATACCATACTGATAGATTTCAGCCGCGACATCTGGACATATATCTCTATGGAGTATTTCAGACAGAAGGTAAACAAAAATGAAGTCGGCTCTTCTGCAATGCCTCATAAGGTAAATCCTATCGATTTTGAAAATGCAGAAGGAAACCTCGGAATAGCTGATGCGGTATTCACACATCTGGCTATGAAACTTCCTATATCAAGACTTCAGAGAGACCTGACAGACTCTACTGTACTTAGAAACGTCGGTGTTCCTTTAGCTCATACTATGATAGCACTTAACTCTCTTAAGAAAGGTCTCGGCAAGCTGATTCTCAATGAAGCTGCCATTGAGGCTGATCTCGAAAAGAACTGGGCTGTAGTAGCAGAGGCTATACAGACCATACTCAGAAGGGAAAGCTATCCTAATCCATACGAGACCCTCAAGGCCCTGACACGCACAGGTGCAGGAATCAACCACGAGACTATCGCAGAGTTCATAGAGACCCTAAATGTAAGCGAAAGTGTAAAGGAAGAACTCCGAGCCATCACTCCGATGACTTATACAGGATTCTAAAATGATGATGAAGCATTCCGTACCGTAGGAAAGCCTTATTGGTACCAAATGGCATTTTTTACCTCATCGGTACGGAAAAGCCACCTCTGCAGTACCAACCTGAATGAGGCGTGATATTTTCCTTTGGATTAAAGGAAGAGGGGGCGACCAAAAGCCATAAGGCTTTGAAGTCGCCCCCTCTTCTTCTTTTATATGACTTACAGAAACTTAAAATGCTGCAATCAGTTCGTCATTTGAATAGGCATCAGCGCCATAACAAGTCTTGAGATACGCTATACCATTGTTGTAATCCTCTTCTGTAAACGAGTCTGTAGCTTCCTTAGCCACCACAACATCATAACCAAGGCAGAAAGCATCAGCTGAAGTATGACGGACACACATATGAGTATGAAGTCCGGTCATTACCACTGTCTGAACGCCCAATTCCTTAAGTAGGATATCAAGATCTGTCTGGAAAAAGCCGCTGTAGCGTCTCTTCGGAACGACATAATCCTTTTCACACTGATTCAGTTCAGGAATCACTTCGGCTCCTTCTGTGCCTATAATTGCGTGATCTCCCCAAATTTTAAGCTCTCTGTCAATTCCTGCCCTGTGAGCGTCGTTGCAGAAAATAACAGGGACTCCGGCAGCCCTTGCCGCATCAAGCAATCTTGCAGTAGCCGGAACTATCGCTCTGGCTCGTTCGCAAGTCAATGCTCCTGTAACAAAATCATTCAACATGTCAACAACAAGAATTGCCGGTCTGTTAAGTTTCATCATAATAATTCCTTTTTAATTGTTGGAAAATAATCATCCGCAATAATAGTATCTGCGAACCAGCTCAGCCTCCAGCCCCGGATCTTCCTTCATCCTGCGTCTCAAGTCAGAATCCTTATAAGACCTTAGCATGGTAATAATGCCGTCTATCATTGCCGGGTCAAAGATACCGCCTTTTTCATAAATTCCCCGCTGTGCCTCCAACTTTTCTGCAGATGCTGCACAGGAATCAGGAAGCTGCGCCAGTGACGCAAGTTTTTCTGCATTCTCAACCATATGTATATTTACATCAACATAAGTTTTTTCTGCTATGTCTTCACCATTTTCAAGACCGAGACCATAAGCACAAGCTACGCAAAGTGATGACAGAAGCTGATAAACGTCTGCAGAGCAGTCTGCCGAACGTATTTCTACTGTCTGTCTGTCTGAATTGTCCCTCACTTTGGTCTTTTCTGACTCTGATACAGGATTAATCTGAGAAAACATATCCTTTCCTGAAGTCCATCCCAGAGGTACTCTCACGAGTACAGACCTGTTTCTGTCACCCCAGCAGATGCTTGTAGGAGCCTCCTGATGAGGAACAAGACGCAAATATGAAGTAGGGTTTGCATTTCCAAAGGCAGTAATCGAAGGAGCAAGTTCCATCATTCCAGCTATAGCCCTTCTTGCTATGGAAGAAAGCTTTCCAGTGCCGTCAGTCATCTGATTCCGGCCATCCTTCATTATCCTCATATGAATATGAAGACCGGAGCCTGCCTTTCCTTTAGTAATCTTAGGAGCGAAACTTACGTCAAGACCGTAGTTGTAGGCTGTATTGCGGATTATCCATTTGGCAATCATCAGCTGGTCTGCCGCATCTACTACATCCACAGGCAGAAATTCAATTTCATTCTGCTCATATACCTTTCCGTCAAGCCTGAAATTCCCGACTTCTGAATGTCCGTACTTTATCTTGCCTCCTGCGAGCATTATGCTGTGCATGCACTCTGTCCTGAAACTGTTGAACTTAGCAAAAGGAGCAGATTCATGATATCCCTTCTGGTCTGAAGCCAGATACATCATCATTTCTTCGTCCTCAGGTGCTGACACATAGAATTCCAGCTCTCCCATAGCCTGGAACTCCATACCTGTACTCTCCCTGAATGCCCTGGCGGCCTTGCATAATGTAAATTCAGGAGAACAGCTGAGGCGGTTTCCGTCCTTGTCAAAGAAGGCACAGAGGAAACACAGAGTAGGCAACTCGGCAAAAGGATCCATAAATGCCGTACGAAGTCTTGGCAATACGTACAAATCACTGTTACCGGACTCAATAAAAGGGAAAAGACTTGAACCGTCAACCCTTTCTCCTGAAAGCAAAATCGAGCGAAGGTACTTTTCGTCAGTTACTACAAAGTTCAGCGTCTTCAGTCTTCCGTCGGCTGCCGGGTACATGAAGTTCACCATCCGGACACTGTTTTCGAGCACAAAGTCAACTATGTCATCCAAAGTAAATTCTGCTGCAGGTTTTCCTATAATATCCTGCACTGATTTCATCAAAATATCCATAAATTATGCGGTTAATTAACATCTGAAGCAATGCCTCAGTCAAATCTTGCCAAATGTAGTGAATAATTCCAATATGATGTCCGATAAAGTCGTTAAAATTTTCAATTTGAAAATATAAAACCTAATTTTGAGAAATTTTTTAACAATTTCAAACAGATTCACACATTATGATAACCTTTCTGATTGCCGTTATACTGCTTATGGCCGGATACTTCTTCTATGGAAAATTTACTGACCGGCTTTTCGGATCTGACAGCAGAAAAAAAACACCGGCAGAGACAATGGAAGACGGTGTTGATTTCAAAGTCATTCCAACCTGGAAAATATTTATCATACAATTTCTGAATATTGCCGGACTCGGCCCTATATTCGGAGCAATATTAGGAGCAGCATACGGTCCTGTTGCATACCTGTGGATTGTATTCGGATGTATATTCATGGGGGCAGTCCATGACTACTTCTCCGGCATGATGTCCATCAGAAACGGAGGTGCCAATATGCCTGACATAGTAGGCAACTATCTTGGAAAAGGTGCAAAAGGATTTGCAAGTGTACTTGTATGTTTCCTGCTACTTGCCGTAGGCGTATCATTTGTCACAGGGCCTGCAGATCTGATGGCTTCAATGACCGGATGGCAGAAAAATATATGGCTATATATAATTTTCGCCTACTACATACTTGCAACACTGCTTCCGATTGACAAAATAATAGGCAGCATCTACCCGTTTATGGGAGCAGCACTTCTGTTTATGGCAGCAGGTGTAGGAGGGGCAATGATAGCAGGAAGTTTCAGTGGGAACATAACTATGACAGAACTCACATCAGAGACTCTAAGGAATTTCCACTCTGACCCTGAGAACAATATTCTGATACCTATGCTTTTCATAGTCATCTCATGTGGTGCCATTTCCGGATTTCATTCTACACAGTCTCCTCTAATGGCCCGGTGTATAAAAAACGAAAAATACGGAAGAGGTATATTTTACGGAGCAATGATAGCAGAAGGTATAGTAGCAATGATCTGGGTTTCTGCCGCCATGGCATATTTCGGAGGTCCGGAAGGATTGAATGCAGCAGCATCTGAAGGGCTTATGATTAACGGTACTTTAACCAAGGTCACCCCTGCCATAGCTGTTAATATGATATGCAACAGCTGGCTCGGAAAAGCTGGGGCCATCATCGCAGTACTTGGAGTCGTAATATGTCCTGTAACTTCCGGAGATACTGCCTTCAGAAGTCTCAGGCTCACAATTGCCGATTTGCTGAAAAAGGGACAGAAGCCTATACTTGCACGTCTGGCCATTTCTGTACCGGTCTTCATTGCAGCATATTTTTGTTGTATGATGGATTTTACGACCGTATGGAACTACGTGGGCATAGCAAACCAGCTCCTTGCAACCATTGTACTCTGGACAGCCTCTGCATGGCTTATAAGAAATGGAAAGCCTCACTGGATTGCTTCTGTACCGTCAACATTCCTGACCTTCATCTGCATAAGCTTCTTCCTGCTCGCACCATATAAGAACGGAGGACTGCATCTGGCTCCCGCCATCGGATATGCTGCAGGAATTGCCGCTGCCGCAGCTCTTTTCACATTTGCAGTAATCCAGGGAAGAAAAGCATAAAGCTTTCAAATGAATCGAATGAAGCCGTGATTGAATTTTATATCGTCGAAACAGGCTTCCGGCTCAATCGGAGGCAACCAGAATCAGGATAAGACAATCTGTCCCGTTTGTTGGAACTTGGTTCCATCAAGGGTACGAAAAAAAGAGGGTGAGTCTCACTTTGACCCACCCTCCTTTGTCATTTGATTTTTTAAATGCTGTTACTGCTGCGCTCCTGCTGCAGCCTGTGCCTTGGCCTGAAGTTCAGCCTGGAGAGACTCCAGTGTACGGTCATCAGGAATTCCAAGAGCCTTGCGTGCATCCTGAGTAATATTTGTGCTCTGCGCTTCATCAATATAAAGAATCTGAGATGCATCAAATACAAAAATATATCCCTGAGCCTTTGCAAGCTTCTGAACTGTTTCCTGAGCCTTCTGGTATATAGGAGCCATCAAAGCATTCTGAACCTGCTGGAGCTCCTGCTGGCTTGTCTGCTCGAATTCCTGGATTCTTGTCTGAATCTCAGAAAGTTCACGCTCCTTGCTTGCCTTTACAGAAGCAGTCCAGGTAGCCTGTTTTTCAGAAAACTGTGTATACTTAGTCTGAAATTCGTTAATCATACTCTGATAAGTCTCCTGAATCTCCATCTGTGTAGTCTCAAGCTGAACCCTTGCAGAATCCATTTCAGGCATAAGCTGAACAAGTTCGCTGAAATTTACATGTGCAAACTTCGGACTCTGCGCAAAAGCGGCCGAACACATCAAAGCAACCGCTGCAATGACAATCATCAATCTTTTCATAATGATAAAATTTCTTTTCAATTTATAATTAATTATGTAATCAGCAATTATCAGACCGTTTCATCAGAACTGCTGTCCGATGACGAAATGGAACTGACTTCTGTCCTTCTTGACAGGTGTATCGAATCCATAACCCCAGTCAACTCCGAGAAGACCGATCATAGGGAGGAACACCCTGACACCTACACCTGCAGCCCTCTTAATCTGGAACGGGTTAAAGTCCCTTATATCAGACCAACAGTTACCACCCTCAAGAAATACCAGAGCGAAAATCGTTGACTGCGGCTGGAGTATTACAGGATAACGGAGCTCTACTGTAAACTTGTCATACACATTTCCTGAATATGCGCTTCCACTTCCATAAGGTGTATACACAAGAGGCGTAAGAGAGTAGTTCTCATATCCTCTGAGTGATATTACCTCTGATCCGTATGTATTGTAACCGGACATTCCGTCTCCTCCTACCAAAAATCCTTCAAAAGGAGAATATCCCCAATTTCTGTTATAATAGCCGAGGAAGCCGAACTGGGCCTTAGCCATAAGCACAAGATCTCCGATAAGTTTTGTATAGACAGTTCCTTTGAAAGACCACTTGTGGTACTCTATCCACTTATACCTGTCTTTTGAAGACTGCTTGCTGTAGTCTATATCCCTCCAGTTTCCTACATGAGTAGGATTTCCGTTTTGGTCAAGCACTCCCCTGTCTTTTTTTCTCAACAGAGAGTATGGAGGGGTAAGCTGGAGAGAAAAACTGAATTCCGAACCCTGACGAGGATATATCTGCTGGTCTGTTGAAGTCCTGGAGAGACTGAGCGTATAACTCAAGTTATGTGAGACTCCCGTATCAAAGAGGAAGTTATTGTGCCAGTTCTGGAGTTTGTATGTCTGCCAGCTCAATTGGTTGTACAGAACGAAATAGTTATCAGGCCATTTAAGACGATTACCGATTCCTGCTGCCACACCATACACTTCCATGTATTCGTCATTGTTCAATATATTCAGACCGATGAAAGAGTTTGTCTGTCTGGTATAATACAGGGATACATTGAGCGATGTAGGTTTCTTTCCGAAAAGCCACGGCTCCATAAAGCTGGCAGATAGACTGGTATAGTATGTTCCGTTGGTCTGGAATCTGATAGCCAGATTCTGGGCGTCTCCGAGAGGGACAGGACGCCATGCCGCCTTGTCAAATATCCTTCGTGTAGAGAAGTTGTTGAAGCTGACTCCGACAGTAGCTACAAAGGTATTGCCACCCCATCCTCCGGAAAGCTCCAGCTGGCTGGATGGTTTTTCTGTCACATTATATATAAGGTCAACAGTATTGTCGGCCGGATTAGGAATAATTGAATACCCTTTCGCAGGATCGGCTATAGCCTCCGGGTCGAACTGTCCCATAGAAGCAATTTCTCTGATGGACCTCTCAAAGTCCGTCTGACTGAAAAGATAACCAGGACGTGTAAAAATCTGACGGCGCACCACTCTTTCATTAGTCAAGTCATTTCCGTTGATGACGATATTGTTGAGAGTGGCCGGCTTTCCTTCCACTATCCTCATTTCCACATCAACAGAGTCACCCTGGATATTCAGCTCTACAGGCTGTATATTAAAAAACAGATAACCGTTGTCCCTGTATAGTTTGGAAATATCATACTCATTCTGCTTTCCTCCACCGAAAAGTCTTTTTTCCATAGTAACGACATCATAGACATCCCCTTTCTTAATCATGAGAATAGAATTGAGGGCATCAGTATCATACACGGAATTTCCGGTCCAGGTTATGTCCCTGAAATAATATTTCTTTCCTTCATCTATCTTGAAATCTATCTGCAGCCTGTCCGGCTCGATGTAATACATTGTATCCTTCAATATCCTGGCGTCCCTGTATCCGGCCTCGTTGAATGCACTGATAAGGCCCGCCTTGTCATTTGCAAACTCCTTTTCATTGAATTTCTTGGAATTGAAGAAGCTTATCAGACGCATATCCTTTGTCTTCTTCATGGACCGCGCGAGCTTCGAGTCTTTCACGTGATCGTTTCCGGAAAAAGTTATTTTCTTCACCTTGACTTTTGACCCTCTGTCAACTGCAAAGTTCACCCTTATTGCGCTGCGTACCAGGGTATCTTTTTTAGTCTGAACATTGACCTTTGTCAAAAGAAATCCTTTTTCCTTATAATATCTGGTTATTATATCAGATGCCGTTTTGGCCACATAATCCGAGAACTCCCCTCCTCTGCGGAGACCGAGCCTTTCCATAAGTTCCTTTTTCTCACCGCTTTTCACACCTGAAAAAGACCAGTTCGAAACTCTTGGACGCTCAGTTATGCATATTTTGAAGAAAGCGGTATCGCGGGAAGGTGCAATGGAGTCAATAACGACTCCGACATCTTCAAAATACCTCTGAAGCCACAGTCTGTTTACGATAGAAGATATATCATCACCAGGTACCGTCACTTCAAAACCTTTCTGGAGACCGGCTACCTGAATTATCTGATCCGCACTGAAATAATGATTTCCCTCCACAGACACACCGCCTACAATATATTTCTTTGGATTGTTATAGTCAACCACTATATCATCTCCTTTCTGCTGAGCTGCGAGGGGGAGATTTAGCAAAGCCAAAAGTACAGGGATGACTGTCCGACTAACTTTCATCTTCTATCTTTTCTGTTAAAACTATTGATTTAAACATGCAAATATAAGCATTTATTTAACTTTTCCATAACGTCTGTCTCGTTTTGAGTATTCTTCCAATGCCTGAAGAAACTCTTTCTCACGAAAATCCGGCCATAACACATCAGTGAATATAAGCTCTGAATATGCCGCCTGCCAAAGCAGATAATTGCTTATGCGTACCTCTCCTGATGTTCTTATAACAAGATCCGGATCTGGAATATCTGCAGTGACGAGATATCTTCCGAAGTCATTGACTGTCATTTTTTCAATATCTTTCAGAATCTCAGGATTAGCCGCTGCCTCAGAAGCCAGTTTCTTTGCTGCCTGCAATATATCCCACTTACCGCTATAACTTAAAAATACAATCAGGGTAAGGTTGCTGCAGGATTCGGTCTTTTCCATACAGTCCGTTATCCGTGCATTCAGTTCATCATTCAGTCGTCCTCTGTTTCCAAGTACTATAAACCGTATTCCATTCTTAAGGAAAGCAGGGAGTTCATTCTCCATCGATCTGACCATAAGGTCCATAAGAGTATGTACCTCCTGGTCTGGTCTATTCCAGTTTTCTTCAGAAAACGCAAACAGGGAAAGATATTTTACTCCAGACTTTACTGCTGCCTCCGTACAAGCCCTCACACTTTCCACACCCTCTATATGACCGTAACAACGGTCCTTGCCCCTTTCTCGGGCCCATCTTCCGTTTCCGTCCATAATCATGGACACATGAACAGGTATCTTCTTTTCTAACTCCATTTGAATTGAATCAATAATGGCTGCCGCCGTTTCGTATATCTTCGCCCCAGAACAGTTTTCCTGTCAAGGCGTTTATAAAATTGGAACTGTTAAGCCGGACGCGGTCAAGCGAAAATCTTGCCATTGAAATAAATATTGTCGAATCCGAACTTATTTCTTCATTTCTGTTATCTGCTGTAAAAAGCACATTTCTGTCCCTTGAAACAAAACTTATTTCAACCTTTGATGTATCCGGGACAATCAGAGGCCTGACATTCAGGTTATGCGGAGCTATGGGAGATATGATAAGAACCCTGGAATCAGGCAAGACTATCGGGCCTCCGACACTCAGAGAATAGGCAGTAGAGCCTGAACTTGTGGCAACAAGCAGTCCGTCAGACCAATAAACAGGCAATCTGTTTCCGTCAATGCATACATTGACGCCAAGGGTAGCGGCTCCTGATCTGTGGACAGTAAACTCATTTAGTGCATATGGCCAGCACTCCACTGTACTGCATCCAGTTTCAGGCGATATATCAGCCTTAAGCAAAGTTCTGTGTTCGATGGAATAATCTCCTTTTACCAATGCCCGACATATCTCATCCGGCTTGTTTTCAGAGAGGAAACCCAGACGGCCGAAATTTACCCCAAGAACCGGTATCCCACTGTCACCCACCAGTGCCGCAGCGGAAAGCAGAGTCCCATCACCTCCGGCACTTATAAGGACTGAGGTCCCGTCAAGCAAGTCACTGCGCTTCCTTACCATATATAGAGAGAATCCTGCAGTGCGCAACTCATCCATCAAACCCGTAAATTCCGGATCTGAGATGAATTTATCCTCTCTAACATATACAGCAAGCCTACCGTCCAAAACCATAATCAAAATAATCTTTCACTTTTCGCACAAACGCCTCAAAACAAAAGTCAAAATTAACACATATTTGTCAAAATAAACAAATATTATATATTTTTGCGTTTTCAACTCAAATAAAAATGACCAGACTAAGTGTAAACATAAACAAAATCGCAACTCTCAGAAATGCAAGAGGCGGAAATATGCCGGATGTCGAAAAAGCGGCATTAGATTGCGAACATTTTGGAGCAGAAGGGATTACGGTACACCCTCGTCCTGACCAGAGACATATCAGATACTCTGATGCCATTGCAATAAAAAAAATCATAACTACCGAATACAATATCGAAGGAAACCCCATACCTCGCTTCATTGACCTTGTCAACGGAATCATTCCTACACAAGTCACCCTGGTTCCTGATGCCGAAAACGCCATAACATCAAATGCAGGATGGGATACAATAAAACACAGAAGCTTTCTTACTGAAGTCTGCAAGGAATTCAAGAGCCGCGGTATCAGGACTTCCATTTTCATAGATCCTGTCCCTGAAATGGCCAGGGGGGCAGCTCTTTGCGGATGTGACAGAGTAGAACTCTACACAGAAGGGTATGCAAGCGCGTATATGAAAAACAGAGAAGATGCCATCGCTCCATATCTTTCGACTGCAGAAGCGGCAAGAGAGTGCGGCCTGGGGCTGAACGCAGGACACGATCTGAATCTGGATAACCTTGAATATTTCATAAGGACTATACCTTGGACCGACGAAGTTTCGATAGGACATGCCATAATATGCGACGCGTTATATATGGGTCTGGAAAAAACAATCGCCGCTTATCTTTCAAAGATTAAGATATTTTAACTACATTTGCCCTGAATTTTGCCTTTCGGTTTCAAACTTGATTTAATAACGAAAACAACTTATAAATAATGAAAAACGTATCTTTGATTCTCAGCATCATAGCAATTATCGTTGCTGCTGCATTCGGAATTCTTTTTTTAAACTCTGACAAAGGCTCTGCTGCAGATGCTCCTGCTGAAGAAACACAGGCTGCTCCTGCAAGCAAAGGAGACATAGTTTATATACAGCTTGACAAGATTCTCCAGGAATATGACATGGCCAATGACCTGAGGTCTGTAGTGGAAACAAAAGTACAGAACATCCAGGCCGAAGTGGATAGAAGAGGTAAAAAGCTAGAAAGTAAGGTTACTGAATTCCAGGAGAAAATCAACAAAGGCCTTATGACCCGTTCCGTCGCTGAAGTGAAGAGTGAAGAGCTCAGGAAAGAGGAAGTGGATTTCAACAATTACGCAAACCAGAAAAACAATGAAATAATGGAAGAGCAGACTGTTATGATGAATCAGCTTGCCGATGCCATAAAGACTTTCCTTGACAAATATAACGAAGAGAAAAAGTACGCTATGATACTTACAAACCAGGGTGGCGCCCCTGTCATTACTGGAGATGCTTCTCTTGATATAACAGATGACGTACTTGCAAGACTCAACGAAGAGTATGTCAAGAACAAAAACAAAAAATAACAAGTCTTGAAAATAGCAATACTGTCCTGTTTCTATCCCTACAGAGGAGGAATATCTCAGTTTAACGCTTGTCTGTACGAAGAACTGAGCAAAGAACATATTGTCAAAGCGTTCAATTTCAAAAGACAATATCCTGAATTCCTTTTCCCTGGGAAGACACAGTACGTAACAGCAGACGATGAGGCCGTACCGATAGAGAGTGAACCTCTATTGGATACGGCCAATCCGTTTTCCTATATCACCACACTTTACGCAATACGTAAATGGGAGCCGGACCTGCTTATTGTAAGGTACTGGATGTCATACTTTGCCCCTTCTTTAGGGTTTATTACAAGACATATGAAAGGACGATGCAAAGTAATATCCATACTAGACAATGTCATTCCACACGAACCGCATTTCTTTGACAGGCCATTCACAAAATATTTTCTCAAAGGCAGTGACGGATGCATAACTCTCTGTGATGCTGTAGCCAAAGACTTGCTTGAAATCAGGGATGATGCAAAATATACAGTAATCCAACATCCTCTGTATTCTCATTTCGGGACAAAGACAGAACGAAAAATAGCAGAAAGAAAGCTGGGCCTGCATGAAGGAAAAAGAAACATACTGTTTTTCGGCCTTATCCGGGAATATAAAGGACTTGATATACTTATCGATGCATTCAGCAAACTTGATGACAAATACCAGCTTGTCATAGCCGGAGAACCTTACGGATCTTTTGACTGCTACCAAAAACAAATCGCCGGCTCAGGGTGTCATGACAGGATAAAATGTTTCTTACATTATATTAAGGACTCTGAAGTCAAAGATTTCTTCTCTGCAGCAGACCTAACCGTATTGCCATACAGGAGCGCGACTCAAAGCGGAATAAGCTCGGTTTCATACCATTTTGAAATACCTATGGTTGTAACTGATGTCGGCGGTATGAAAGAAACAATAGGGGACAAAGGAACAGGAATTGTAGTAAAGAGATGTTCTCCAGAAGAAATCAGGAAGGCTATAGAATACTATTTCAGTTCTGACAATATTGCAGCAAACTGCATTGAATCCATACGCAAAGAAAAGGAACGGCTCTCATGGAGTTCCTTCTGCAAGCGCCTGATATCATTTGCAGAATCACTGCAGCAAAGCTTCTGACAGTAAGAACAGTCCGTATCCAAATAACATTTATAGAACATTATAACAGCTTCTTAGATAAAATCAGGATGAATAAAAAGTTGATTTACATATTGGCAGCAGCTCTGCCTCTGGCATATAGCACCTGTCAGATTCCGCTTCACGCCCAAGATTACGTAAGCACTCCAGTAACTGTATCCGCAGAAAAGGTAAAACTCGGCGGAAAACTTTTCTACTCTCATATAGTTCTGGAAAAACAGACCATATTTTCCATAAGCAAGGCATATAATACCACAGTAGATGAAATTTATGCAGCCAATCCAGGACTGAAAGAATCGGGACTTAAGAAAAATGCAATAATTCTCATTCCAATAGCGGTAGAATCTGCAGCAAAATCAGCCACCACGGAAGCTGCCTTAGAAACGAAATCTGCAGATGTGAGACAGGCAAAGCAGGAAAACACCTCTGCGAGTGTCTCAGAAAAACGAGAAAAGGAGGAAGATGAGGAAGAGCCGAAACAGGAGCGCCGGAAAAAAAACAAGACTGACAAAGACGATTTCATCATTCATACAGTCAGATGGTTTGAAGATCTGGATGTAATTTCTGAAAAATACGGAGTTCCTGTAGATATGATTATGGAAATCAACGGTCTTTCAGGCAGAAAACTCAAGAACAGACAAAAACTCAGAATTCCTGCAGACATTGACAAATATCTGGAATCAAACAAACAGAATAATGCAAGCACTGCAAATGACAGGACAGAGAAGGAAATTTCAGGAACTGAAAAAAAGAGTTTGAAAGAAACTCTTTTCCCGTCAAAAGAAAATATTCCGGCAGAAAAACTAAGACCTGCAATAAAAAACAATGAAGTAAATGTAGTACTCATGCTGCCATTCAATGCACAGGACTCTGCAGGATGCAGCAAAACAAGTTTCGATTTCTACAGCGGAGCGCTTATGGCGGCCAAGAAGGCAGGAGACAATGGGACCAATGTTGATTTGAGTGTATATGATGTAGCAGGCGGCAATATGCCCATTACGGTAGAGCGTCTTGAAAAGACAGATGTAGTGATAGGACCTGTTGCCCAAGGAGCGCTGGACAGGCTGCTTGAAATAACACCCCTAACTACATACGTAATATCTCCGCTTGACCACAGGGCTGAACACCTGGCATCTACACACAGAAATTTCATACAGGCACCGACTTCTTCTTCAATGCAGTATGCAGACATGATAAAATGGCTGTCAGACGAAAGGAATCCAGGAGATCAGGTTCTTGTAATATACGAAAAAGGAATCCGCAAAAGCCAGGATGCAGATATTCTGTCGCTGAAGCTTAAAGAAGCCGGTATTAACTACAACACATTCTCATACAGCATCCTTGAAGGCAGGAACATACTTGACTCTCTCAAGGGCAAAATGACACTTCAGAACACGAACAGGCTGATTATAGCATCTGAAAGCGAGGCTTTCGTCAATGATGTTGTAAGAAATATCAACCTTATGATATACAATAAATACAAAACTGTCATTTACGCTCCATCACGCATAAGAAGTTTTGAAACCATAGAAGTAGAAAACCTGCATAATGCCAATCTTCATGTAACTTCGGCATATTATGTCGATTACAGTGATCCTGAAGTAATGTCTTTCATTAAAGAATACAGAGCACTGTATAATGCAGAACCGTCCCCATTTGCATTCCAAGGGTACGACATTACACGATATTTCATTGATATCTGCGCCAAATACGGAGAAAACTGGTACGACTTCCTTCAAGATGAAAAAGGAAAAATGCTCCAATCTGATTTCAACTTCAAACGGGAAAGGGTAGGAATAGCAGATATCGGATATATAAATACGGCAGCCAAAAGAATCGTTTACGGACCGGACTACTCAATTACGCTTTCAAAAGGTCTCTAGCATTTGCAATGGCAGCTTCAGAAAGAGAAGAGCCGCTCAACATACGTGCCAGTTCCATAACTCTCTGTTCATCAGAGAGTTTTTTTATTGTTGTCTCAGCAACTGAGGTTTCCGTATCAATAGTCTTTGATACAAGGTAGTGCGCATGTCCTTTAGCAGCTACCTGCGGCAAATGAGTAATTGCAAATACCTGCATAAAGTTCCCCATTCCGCAAATCATTGTTCCCATTTTGTCTGCGACACTCCCGGAAACACCTGTATCGATTTCATCAAAAATCATTGTAGGCATCTTGAAATACCTGGACATCAATGCTTTCATAGAGAGCATAATTCTGGACATCTCTCCTCCTGAAGCACATTTTGAAACATCAGACGGATTGCTTCCAGATGCTGAAAACCTGAACAGCACACTATCTGCGCCAGACGGGCCTGCCTCTGCCGGAAGCACATCTACAATAAATACCGAATAAGGCAGTTCCAGAAAACGGAGGTTCTCCTGAATGGCAGCAGCCAAAGACGGTGCCGCACTACAACGTGAGTCATGCAATTTTCCGGAAAGGACACTAATCCGTTCGGCCACTGCATCCAATTCCTTTTTTCTTATGGAAAGTTCCTCCTGCAGAGAGGCTGAATCAGCAATTCCTGCAGAAAGGTTATCTTTCAGCGTCAACAATTCAGCTATATTGTGGCAAGAATGCTTCTGCATCAGACCATAAAGCAAAGATATTCTGTCATCTACAGCCTGAAGCCTGTCCGGAGATACTTCTACAGAAGAACTCATATCAGCTACCTCACTACAGATATCTTCAAGTTCATATCTGCACGACTCTACTCTGGAAGAAAGCCCTTCTGCCCCACCAATGAACACTGAAACCTTGTCAAGTTCCCTTTGCAGTTCTTTTAACAATGACAATACAGGCTTTGTGCCATCACTCTCATAGCCGTCACCTGAAAAAAGTGACTCTGCCACACACAAATGACTTTTGATTTCTTCAGCATTCGCCAGTTTTTTCTGCTCTTCTTCAAGTTCTTCAAGTTCGCCATCTCTCAGCTTTGCCTCATCCAGCTGCCGGAACTGAGACTCCATATATGCCTTTTCCGCATCTGACCTTGAAATACGCTCTGTCAGAGACTTGACATCAGAAATAAGCTTGTTGTACAGATTCCACTCTGACATGTATTCTGACAGAATATAACCATTTCCAGCATAACGGTCAAGAATCCCGAGCTGAAACTTCCTGTCAGAAAGAAGCATAGTCTGATGCTGGGAATGTATATCAATAAGTCCGGATGAAATCGCAGACAATGACGAAAGAGGGACAGGGCTGTCATTTATAAAAGCTCTGGAGCGCCCGCTTCTGCTGATGACTCTGCGCACCAGCAGATGGCCGTTCTCCCACTCTACATCATTTTCTTCTATCCTTGATCTTAAATCAGAGTTTTCAGAATCCACGTCAAACTCAGCCTCTACAACACAATTGTCAGCTGATGCACCTATAACAGAAGCATCAGCCCTGGCACCGAGTACCATAGACAACGCTCCTATGATTATTGACTTACCGGCACCGGTCTGTCCAGTTACAATGACAAGGCCATCCGGAAAATCAATATCAAGAGCGTCAATAAGAATATAGTTCCTGACGTGAAGATTCCTAAGCATTACACGATATATCAGTCGTTTGTATTCTCCTGATTCTGCGCCATCCTATAGAAGACCTCTCCAGACTCAAATTCAGAAATAGCCACAAGAGAAGGCTTTGGCTGCTTTTCGTAATATTTGGAGATTTCTATCTGTTCTCTGTTCTCGAACACCTCTTCCATAGTATCCCTGTCATTCTTGAAGTCTTCGAGTTTCTTGGTCAGCTCCTTTTTCTCCGCCATTGATATCTGGTTTGCCCTTTTAGACAGAACAACTACTGTCTCATAGATATTTCCTGTTGGAGCTGCGAGATTGTTCAAATCGCGTGTGATTGTGTTTGTTGGAATTTTTTTCGTCATATTAAAATTATTTTCAGGTCTCTACTAAATTATACCCGATGTTTCCTAACGTGTTTCATTTAATTTTGAATCCAGCCGGAAAAAAGGCTTTCTTTCCTTCTTTACTTCTGTTTCTGCCTTCTTCTGCTTTTCCATGCGCATGGTCTCCTTATCAAGTCGTTTCCGTTCCTTGACAAAATACTTTTCATCCACATCCTCAATAAGGCTGATATCGACCGGTCTGCCAAGAGCTTTCTGAGCCCTCTTATAGAGAATATCCAACTCCCTTCTGTACTTCGAATCCGGAAGTTCGCCTATAAAGTTGAGATAATCGTCTATAAATGTCAGGTATCTGTCTTTCTGTTTTGAATGGACACTCAGATATGCATACTTATATGAAGACATTGCAATATAATACAATATATCCTCCCTGTAAATATTGTCTGAATTTTCCTTCAAGACATTCCTCAAAGCTACTCTTGAAGCAATGTAGTCCTCCATCTTATAATACAGCCTCGCTGCTTCATACGCCTTTTGGTCAAGCCTGCCGTTCAGATCTTCCAGCATCTCATTACATTTTTCAATATCTGGAGAATCCGGAGAATCAATCATAAACTCGTTTATTGCAGCAATCGCAACCCTGGTCGGAGTCTGGTCCAGCTCATATCTGTAAGTGGAACGGTACAGACAGTCCAGTCTGAGAAAACTTGCCTGAGCGGCAAATGGGCTTCTCGGAAAATTCTCTATAAATTTAGAAAAGTTTGTCTCTGCCGTATAATAATCCTTAGCTCTGTAGTTGCTCAGTCCCCAATAAAACTGGACAGTATCGTCCCGCTCCGTTCCACCTGTCATAACAGACAATGATTCGAAAAGTGAGGCCGCCTTCGGATACTTTTCTTCTTCAAAGTATTGTAACGCCATCTTGTACTTGGCCTCAGAATCATTACTGTTCAGCAGCATCTCATACTGTGATTTACAGGAAACAGCAAGCAATACGGCCAAAATGGCCACTGCCATAAACCTGACTTTATTCATCGTCATCTTTATCATCATTTAAATCTAAATCCTCCTAAGGAAATCATTTGCTGTGAGACAGGAATTTCTCTGCATCCAGAGCAGCCCTGCATCCTGATGCCGCTGCTGTTATAGCCTGTCTGTAAACAGGATCCTGCACATCCCCCGCTGCAAAAACGCCTTCTACATTTGTTCTTGAAGTCTTGTCCTCTGTAATTATATAGCCGTTCTCATCAACATTTACCCACTTGCTGAAAAGTTCTGAATTAGGATGATGTCCTATCGCCAGGAAAAATCCATGTATTGCAATATCAAACTCAGTTCCATCCTTGCGCACAAGTCTTGCGCCCGTAACACCTGTCATATCACCAAGAATCTCCTTAGTGTTGCAGTTCCATAAAATCTCTATGTTAGACGTATTGCGCACCCTGTCCTGCATTGCCTCAGATGCTCTGAGAACGTCTCTGCGGACTATCATATAGACCTTTTCACATAATGAAGCAAGATATGTAGCCTCCTCACAGGCAGTATCTCCTCCTCCTACTACTGCGACCACCTTCTTTCTATAGAAAAAGCCGTCACATGTGGCACAGGCAGATACACCCATTCCCTTAAACTTTTCCTCAGAAGGCAGTCCCAGATATTTGGCCGTTGCCCCTGTTGCAATAATTACAGACTCAGCCTCAAATTCCCTTTCACCGTCAACTGTTATCCTGAACGGCCTTGAAGAAAAATCTGCTGCAGTCACGATTCCATTCCTAATATCAGCACCGAGCCTTACAGCCTGCGCTCTCATAGCATCCATAAGTCCCTGTCCTGCAATTCCGTTTTCAAATCCAGGATAATTCTCTATATCGGTAGTAGAAGTAAGTTGCCCGCCAGGCTGGATACCTTCATAAAGCACAGGAGTGATTCCTGCCCTGGAAAGATAAATGGCAGCAGTATATCCTGCAGGACCTCCGCCTATTATAAAACTCTTCACGTGTTCCATTATATCCTTAATTTTATATTATACAATCCGAGTAACTTGCAAATATAATGTTAAATTTTCAAAATTGCAGATTCTGGGGAACTGTTTTGGCTTTTTGACTTTTTTTTAATTTAATTCCGGATAACATCATGCAAGATTTACATTATTGCGGGTTTATTGTAGAGGAAAATATCAAAAAACTTTTAATGTCAAATATATGCTTAAGAAATTTAAATGGACAATAGCCGCAGGAATTGCAGCAATCCTGCCTGCGCTCAGTTCCTGTAACAAGGATAATGACTATGATTACTCACTCGCCCAGCCGAATGCAACAGTTACAGTCAAACCGCTGGACGGTAACAAATCATTTTATCTGCAACTGGATGACAAGACTACTCTCCAACCTGACAATATGGCGACATCACCGTTCGGGGACAAAGAAGTAAGGGCTTTCATTAACTTCACCGACCTCAATCAGGAAGGCAACGGCTACACCAAGAAGGTAAAAGTAAACTGGATGAAAGAAATACTTACCAAAAACATGGTTAAAGACCTCGGAAGTGAAAACGACAGCAAATATGGCAACAATACTATTGAACTGATTGACAGTTGGGTAACAATAGTGGAAGATGGCTATATAACACTACAGTTCGTAGCCCCTGCAAGCCTCACAGGAAAAGCTCACGAAGTAAATCTTATATATGCAGGAACAGAAAAGGATCCATATATAGTCGAATTCAGGCACAATGCCCACGGAGACTATGGCTACGACATGGCATCAGGTTTTGTCGCATTCAGGCTTGATGGAAAGGACAGCGAACTTAAGCTACCTGATACGCAAGGCAAAACAGTTGACCTTACTTTCAAATATATGTCTTTCTCAGGACCGAAATCAATAAAATTCAAATACTGTACAAGAAAAACAACAGAAACAGGCAAGCCTGAAACAGGCGATATCAGCCAAGTTATTTCACTGAAATAGACTGACATCCGCAAGATGGCAAGATTCTTGAGAATATTGCCGCGTCGATTATGGAAAAAAACAAGGAATCAGAACTATTGAATCTCATCAGAAAAGGCGACAGGTCTGCAATGTCAGACCTGTATCGTCTTAATATCGGGTTTCTGACAGCTCTGTGTTCCAGATATATAATTGACCGTGATGAAATAAGAGACACTCTACAGAACAGTTTCATAAAAATATTCTCATCAATTGACAAATTCCAATACCGCGGACCAGGCTCTCTGAAGGCATGGATGAGCAGAATTGTTGTAAATGAATCTCTTAAAACCCTTTCCGGTCACCGGAAATACGACAAGTTTAAGGATGACTTCAAAACTGACATCAGAGAAACTGAAGAAGAGCCTCAGATTGAAGACATTCCTGCAAATATAATACAGGAAATGATCCGCGAACTTCCTGATGGATACAGGACCGTTTTCAACCTTTTCGTTTTCGAAGAAATGAGCCACAGGGAAATATCTGAAATTCTGGGAATCACAGAAAGCACATCCGCATCCCAATTTCACAGGGCAAGAAACATGCTTGCAAAAAAAATAAAAGACTACAGAAACAGGGAGAACTCTTGAATATGAGCTACGACTGGAAAGACACAATAAGGCAAAAAATGTCCGGCTACACAGAAAATGAGCCGGATGGCCTGCTGCAAGACATTATGAAAGAGCTGGATACAATTCCTGCTATCGGCAAATCTGCAGCAAGAAATGGCAAGTCTTCAGGGAAAGCATCAGTTTTAAGGTTTACAGGTGCCTTTGCTGCCGCCGCTGCTTCAATAGCTCTGATAGCCACTTTATGGAACAACACTCCGGATAGCAGAGAAATAAATGAAATAGCAGTAATAAAAAACAATTCTGAAGGGCAAATCGCAGAAGTAATTGATATACAGAAACATCCTGCAGAAGTAGAAAATCCGGCAATAATCCGGCACGATACCAGAAATAAGTTGTTCTCCGAAAGCGTGAAAGACGAATATATAAAAGAGTGTAACTTTGCGGAAAACCCGGCAACGGCAAAAGCTGATACGGTATCTGCCGTTCTCTGTAGCCAGCCGGATGCTATCCGGAAAAACACAAGTCCAGAGAGGCGGCATGAAAAAAATCATAAAAGCTATAATCTGGATGACACCTGGGATGACAATTTCACTGATGAAGAAATAAAAAGAAAGAAAAGAAACTTCAGTACCGATATTTTCTATTCAAACCTTTCAGGGTCGAATAATACCATAGCCGGATTCAGTACAATGAGACAACTCGGAGCGACTCCTTTCAGCGGTATTCCAGCCAGAGAATCAGTCAGCGCAAAACCAGGAGAAGGCGTAATGCTTATTACATCTGGAGAAAATTCAAATACCTCTGTAAAGCACAGACAGCCTGTCAGAGCAGGAGTCACTGTAAGATATAACTTCACAAAATGCTGGGGAATAGAAACAGGGATTGTATATTCTTACCTGTCATCACGAATGGAAACGACAGAGTCCCAATACAAAAGCACAACTGAGCAAAAACTTCACTACATTGGAATTCCTGTCAGAGCCAGCTGGAGTTTTCTTAACAGGGAACATGTCTCCCTATACCTGAGTGCCGGCGGTATGCTGGAAAAGTGCATTGCAGGAAATGCAACTACAGACTACATATTAAACGGCAACAGCATAAGCAGCAACAAAGACAATATTTCAATAAAACCACTACAATGGTCTGTAAATGCATCAGCAGGAGTACAGTGGAATATTACCGGAAATATAGGCATATATGCCGAACCTGGTATAAGTTATCATTTCGATGACGGAAGCAATATCAGTACAGCATACAAAGAAAAACCTCTAAACTTCAATATAGAAATAGGACTGAGGTTCTCCTTTGAATAATTTTAAAATTTTTCACAAAAAGTATTGACAGTAATAAAATTTTTCTTACCTTTGCATTCCCAAACAAAATATGGTACCCATAGTTCAGTTGGTTAGAGCGTCAGATTGTGGTTCTGAATGTCGTCGGTTCGAATCCGACTGGGTACCCTCAGAAAGAGACTGGTTATCCAGTCTCTTTTTGTTTTATGTATATACCTTTAGTGATGAACAACAAAAACAGGCTGACTAAAAAGGGATCCGTTATCTTACTATTTTGAGCTGCGGATTGGTGTTGTCCAGAAATTCTCTTTGGGCGTCCTTTATTTCGGTGCCGTTATGCCATATCCTGCAACTTCCGTTCGGTTCGTCCCTATTCTCTTTCTTATTGTATTTCCATTCAAAAGACTGCGAATATCTTATTGTATCCTTGCTCCCGTCTCCCCAGTCGATTACATATTCTGACTCTTCAATTATGTCTGTCTGCTCGAAAAAGCCGATGACAAGGACATGATGTCCGTCTTTGTGGCTTGTCTGCAGTCCGTTGAACGCAACAGGTCCGAGGTATTTGGTCGTTACTTTGAATGCATCAACGAAATCGAGTCTGGAGTATTTTCTGCCATTGTGTGTCATAGTGATATCTGTCTCGAGGATATTGTCCGGATTGGCGGGATCCAGCAGGTTTTTTCCGTTTTCATCTACGACATCTATTATAATTGCCGTTGGGGCCAAATCCCATATTACGTCTTCTTTTTCTTTCTGGCATGATGACAGTAAAACTGTGATTGCTGCAAATGCAGTTAAATAATACTTTGCTTTCATAGTCGTAATGATTTGATTAAGTAAATAGCTGTGAGAGAGGGAAATCCAGAGGGAATGATGATAAATCAGAAAGTTTTTTCATACGATTTCTTTGTCTTACTCACTCTTGTTTCCGGCAGTAGTAAGATTTATGAAAAATGATACCGAAAGCAACTTTTTCAAATATAATAATAATCATTAGTGTCCGGAGAAAAAATCTCCGATAGTGTTTAATAAATTAAATTTTAATAAGTTACAAGGTAAAAATTATTTTTCGAT
>URDD01000005.1 GCA_900546395.1 uncultured Bacteroidales bacterium
AGGCTGGAGGGACTGGATTCCGAAGTAAAAGTAGGCGACAAATTTTCCGTTTTAGAGCCGCTCAAACCAATATATATGGACTGGTATGAAAAAAACTGGTATTGTTTATATTTCTATGATGAAATGGTATCATTCGAAGTTATAAACGGCATCATTCAATGTATTGACTTTTCAGGATCAATATAACATACTATGTTTAAGGTAGTTAAAATATTTTTAACAGCAGCTGTAATTTCGATATTCAGCATCGCTGCGGATGCCCAGATTTGGGTAAATGGAGTAGACGTATTTACTACGAAGATGACCAAAGAAGAAGTCATCGCAAAATTCGGCGAACCTACAGAATATGAGGTTAATGACTCAGGTGACAATGGGGTAAATGTTTGGTATCATTATAATAATGATATTATTAGATTTAAAGACAATCATTTAATAGGATTTACTATCAAAACCAATAAATTCACAGTTAGAGTGAATGGACTGGACTTAAATATTTCTGTCGGCGACAAATTTTCCGTTTTAGAGCCGCTCAAACCGGTATATATGGACTGGTTTGATAAAAACTGGTATTGCGTTTATTTTTGGGATGAAATGGTATGCTTTGAAGTTATCGATGGAGTTATACAGTGTATGACATATTCCTCTTCACTATAGTTATGAAAACACTTGAAATCAACCGTGCCGCAGCATACACAGTTGTATGCGCCGCTGTCCTGTTTGCTTCTTGCAGCAAATCGGACGAAAAAGAAAAAAATCCCACAACAGATCCGTCACAAGTTGAAAACGCCATCGAAATGACGTATATCACAGATGTACTGTACTATGGTGACAAGCGTGAAGACGGATTGTACAACTATTTTTTAGGTCTCTGCGACAAGCCTTTCATCTATGACGAAACCGGAGACGAAGCCGCACCGGAAGGAGGCTCACTGCTTTATCTTGACTTCTACAGTGCCACCGGAGCAGAATCCTGGGAAACAGCTGTCCTGCCTGACGGCGAATACATCTGGAAAAGCAAGGACTTCGGCTCCACTGATATGGAAAAAGATATGCTTCACGGCTATTTCACCAGACTGCAAGTAATGGGAAAAGACGGAAAGCAGAAAAGTCTCGACTTCAATTCAGGTTCAGTAACCGTAGCTACAGGCAATAACGGAAACAAACTGATTTCCGGCTCATTCACACTAAAAGAAACAAGCGAGGAAATCAGTTTCAGATATGACGGTAAGGTAGTATTCGGAGATCCTAATGAAGGCAGCATAGGAAGTATAGAAAAACCGGTAGAATTCACGGCATCTCTGGGAGTTGGAGAATACTCCGAACAATATATGCCAGGAGTGTCAACATATGCGGTAACATTGACTAATGCACCTGTAAACGAAAACGGAGATATTACCGGAGAAGGTTACATGCTGGCACTGCCGTTCTTCAATGAAAAAGGAGGAAGCCTGCTACAGCTTGCCGAAGGAACCTACCCTGTAAACGACTCATACCAGGCAGGTTCTCTTGAGATAGGCTTCAAGACTTTAGGACCTTCAGGCACACATATAATAAAAATCAATGAGGCAGGAGAAGCTGCTTCCTACAGCATAATCACAGGTGGAAGCGCCACTGTATCGCTGACAGAATCCGATAAATATGAAATAGTAGCAGACCTTACTACTGACAAGGGAATCACAGTCAAATGCTCATATTCAGGACCTATAGAATTCTTCAATTCCGATGAACCTACAGAGGCAGAGAGTCCTACCACTCTGACGGGTGACCTTGCACTCAACTTTGAAACTGCAGAAGTCCTAGCATCGTATTACGGGGATTACTACGGTATCGGAAAGGATAATTGGCTGATTGAAATAGCCAATACCGCAAACGATTACATAACAATCGACCTGCTCTGCGACCCCAAGGGATATAGTACTACCCTTCCTGCCGGCCAATACAATATGAGTATTGACAACAGTACAGGAATGATGAAAGGCTATGTTGACAAAGAGAGCAATATGACAGGCACCTGGTATGTTAAATTTGACTCTAACTTTGAAGTGCCACTGGAATTTGCGGCAGCAATTGACGGAACGCTGAAAATAACTGACGTCGGGACACAGTCTCTGGAAATAAATCTTGTAGATTCCTCCTGGAACCTGATATCCGGATCATATACCGGCAAAATAGAAACATTTGACGAGAGTTCAAAAAATACTCTCGCAATATCAAAGATGATGAGACGGGGACAGAAAGGCAAACTTTCCCTTTTCTGATACCATTGACAGCCTTGTAGGACTGACTATTCACATTCGGTAAATCAAAAACAGACTGGCCTCAAATGAATTTGAAGCCAGTCTGTTTTTATTGTATCGGAATTTCTTGTCAGAAGAGTTTTACAAACACCTCTATAGCCTGATACTCTGCCATTCCAAGTTCATCATAAAGTCTGGCTGTATTCTGCGTGCGGTCCTCTGCCCTCTGCCAGAACTCGCGTGAGTCATCTCCAGGGAACGGAACTATGTCTTTCTG
Organism: uncultured Bacteroidales bacterium; assembly: GCA_900546395.1. Classification (GTDB taxonomy): domain Bacteria; phylum Bacteroidota; class Bacteroidia; order Bacteroidales; family UBA932; genus Cryptobacteroides. The sequence continues at coordinate 2,515 of URDD01000005.1, forward strand.
TGACACGTGCCTGTAGATAGCGTGACGCTTCTTGATGAGTTCGTCAGGGCTCAAAGGAACGGCCATATCCACCTTTCCGAGCTCCCATTCCATCCAGGCACCCCTGTAAAGCCATACGTGACACTCTTTAAGCCATTCTTCAGACTTCAGCTGCTCAAGAGCTTCAAGGACTGCTTCCGTACATACCCTATGCGTTCCATGAGGGTCTGCAAGGTCACCCGCAACATAAATCTGGTGAGGTTTTACCTTCTGAAGCAACTCCTTTATTATGTCAATGTCTTTCTGTGTCCTCTCTCCCTTCTTGATACCGCCGGTCTCGTAGAAAGGAAGATTAAGGAAGTGCGCGTTGGTATTGTCATTAAGACCGAAAGAACGTACTGCAGCCCTTGCTTCAGCTCTTCTTATTGATCCTTTCAAATCCAGAAGCGCCCTTGGTTCAGGCTCGCCAGGTTTCTTTGACGCAATTATGGCTTTTACCTCATCGAATTTATCACCGAATCCGAGTTCATGGACAGTATCCATATGCTGGAGCACCACATCATCGTGGACAGCCACATTTCCTGATGTCTCGTAAGCCACATGGACATCATGTCCCTGCTCTACCAGACGGATGAAAGTACCTCCCATGGAAATCACATCATCATCAGGATGCGGAGAGAAAATCACAACTCTCTTAGGGAACGGAGACGATGATACAGGACGGGTAGAATCGTCTGCATTAGGCTTTCCGCCCGGCCATCCTGTTATAGTATGCTGGAAATCATTGAATACGTCAATATTTATCTTGTCATAAGAGCCTTTGGTCTCAAGAAGTTCACCCAAAGAGTTCTCTATATAATCCTGATGCGTAAGTTTCAGAATCGGCTTGTGGACTTTCTCGCAAAGCCATACCACAGCCTTGCGCACAAACTTCGGAGTCCACTCGCAAGGTCCTACCAGCCAAGGAGCAACGATTCTGGTCAGCAGGCTTGCAGAGTTTTCATCTGCATAAAACGTCACGTTGTCATGATACTGCAGCCACGATGCCGGACATGCCGAAGCAGCAGGACTCTCTGCTATCTCCTTGACTGCATTGGCCTTATCCTCTCCCCATGCCATCAGTACAATCTTTTTTGCACTGAGCATAGTGCCAAGGCCCATTGTGATGGCAGTCTTAGGAGTATCAGCCAGATTTCCGTTGAAATTTCTGGACTGGGCTTTCCTTGACTTGTATGACAACTGAACAAGACGCGTACGGCTCTTCGCTGAAGAACCGGCTTCATTGAAACCTACCTGTCCCTGCTCACCTACGCCTATTACCAAAAGGTCAAGACCGGAAGCGGACTTGTCAAACTCTGCGCAATAATCAGTTATAGTACCGCTTATGCATTTACCGTCAGGAATATGGATATTCTCCTTTTTCACATCAACAAGACTCAGGAACTCATCGTGAAGCCTGCGGTTCCTGCTCTGGCTTCCTGTAGCTTTGGAAGGATAATATTCATCAATGCTGAACACCTCAACATTGGCGAAAGATACTTTTCCTTCTTTATAACGCTTTACCAGTTCCCTATATAAGGAAATAGGTGTAGCACCTGTAGTAAGGCCAAGACGGAAAGGTCTGTCATTACTTTCTGATATAGAAGACACTACAATGTCAGCTATTGAACAGCTTGCAACATCGGCGTCATCAAATACCTCAACAGGAATTTTCTCATAACTGTGCAGAATGGCTTTTGGAATACCGGCTTCCAGAAGTCCGCCATCCTTTGGCAACGAAAAATGTTTCATTATTAAAAAGATTTGTATAATCTCATATATAACCCGAAATGCGCAAATATAGCAAAAGTCGAGAGCAGAGACAAAGTTCTACTTTGGCTATGCCGAGACCAGGCGTTTATATGTGCGGAGCACAAATATAGCAAAAGTCGAGAGCAGAGACAAAATAAATTATGTATATGCCTAAACCGAAGCCCATACACAAGCGCCACCTAAAGAAACTATAGCAGCAAAGCTCTTGCCAATTATCGAGAACAAGTATATTTATCTTATAAATTATGATAAAAATTGCATTTTTTTCAACATTATGAAGATAAAAATAAAAAATTATAAATAACTTTAAAGCGGGACAAAAGTAAAAGTTGTTTAATTAACTCTATATTTATGACTAATCTATTCTATCTTGTTCCGATCGCGGCCGTAATCGCGCTGGCGTTCGCCTGGCTTTTCTTCCGCCAGATGATGAAAGAGAGCGAAGGTACAGCTACCATGAAGGAAATCGCCCTTTATGTAAGAAAAGGTGCAATGGCTTACCTGAAACAGCAGTACAAAGTCGTTACAATCGTATTTGTGATTCTGGCCATATTCTTCGCGATTCTTGCCTACGGCTTCGGAGTACAGAACCCTTGGGTACCGTTTGCATTCCTTACAGGAGGGTTTTTCTCAGGTCTGGCAGGGTTTATCGGAATGAAGACCGCCACTTATGCTTCAGCGAGAACTGCAAATGCAGCGATGAGGTCACTTAACTCAGGATTGAAACTGGCATTCCGTTCAGGAGCTGTCATGGGGCTCACTGTGGTAGGACTCGGACTTTTGGACATTTCCGTATGGTACATCATACTTGACCACTTCATAGGAGCAGAAGGTCCTCAGAAACTGGTTGTCATCACCACGACAATGCTTACCTTCGGTATGGGAGCATCTACGCAGGCCCTGTTTGCAAGAGTAGGAGGAGGAATCTATACCAAAGCGGCAGACGTAGGAGCTGACCTTGTAGGAAAAGTGGAAGCCGGTATTCCGGAGGATGACCCGCGCAACCCTGCAACCATAGCAGACAACGTAGGCGACAATGTCGGAGACGTGGCCGGAATGGGTGCTGACCTTTATGAATCATACTGCGGTTCCATTCTTGCCACAGCAGCCCTCGGAGCATCTGCATTTTACGGATTCGGAGAAGACCTGCAGCTCAAAGCAGTATTCGCCCCGATGATTATTGCCGCTATCGGCGTAGTCCTTTCAATCATAGGCATCTACACAGTACGCACCAAAGAGGGTGCAGGAATGAGCCAGCTTCTGAAATCACTTGGATTCGGAACCAACCTGAGTGCCGGACTCATCGCCGTCGCTACATTCGGCATCCTGTATCTGCTCGACATACCGAACTGGGTGGGAGTTTCATTCTCTGTCATAGTAGGACTTCTCGCCGGAGTAATCATCGGACAATCAACTGAATACTACACGTCACACTCTTACCGTCCGACACAGAAACTCGCGGAAAGCTCACAGACAGGACCCGCCACTGTAATCATTTCAGGAGTAGGATTGGGAATGATATCCACAGCCATACCAGTCATCACCATAGCTGTCGCAATTCTCCTGTCTTACCTTTGCGCCATCAATTTCAACATGGCAGAAATGCTTTCTGCCGAGAACCTCAGTCTCGGACTCTACGGAATAGGCATAGCGGCAGTAGGAATGCTTTCCACTCTCGGAATTACCCTCGCGACCGATGCTTACGGACCTATAGCCGACAATGCCGGAGGAAACGCACAGATGAGCGAACTCGACCCTGAAGTACGCCGCCGTACAGATGTACTTGATGCTCTCGGAAATACGACCGCAGCTACAGGTAAAGGATTCGCCATAGGCTCCGCAGCCCTCACTGCCCTGGCCCTCCTTGCTTCCTATATTGAAGAAATAAAAATCGGACTCACTCACATAGGACATACAGTCATAGATGTGGCAGGAGAAGCTGTAAATGTAGCCGAGGCCACCATCCCGCAGATGATGACTTACTATGATGTCAACCTGATGAACCCTACAGTTCTTGTCGGCGTATTCATCGGCGCGATGATGTCCTTCCTTTTCTGCGGGCTTACAATGAACGCAGTCGGCCGCGCAGCACAGAAAATGGTGGCTGAGGTACGCCGCCAGTTCCGTGAAATAAAGGGCATTCTCACCAAAGAAGCTGTTCCTGACTATGCACGCTGCGTAGAAATCTCAACCAAGGGAGCACAGCACGAAATGCTTATGCCGTCTCTGATAGCCATTATAGTTCCTGTCATAGTAGGACTGATACTTGGAGTAGCCGGTATAATGGGGCTTCTAATCGGAGGCCTGGGTTCAGGATTTGTCCTTGCCATATTCATGGCCAATTCAGGCGGAGCCTGGGACAATGCAAAGAAATATGTTGAAGAAGGCAACCTCGGAGGCAAGAACTCAGAGTGCCACAAGGCCACTGTAGTGGGAGATACCGTAGGTGATCCGTTCAAGGATACTTCAGGACCGTCCCTCAACATCCTCATCAAGCTTATGAGCATGGTTTCCATTGTGATGGCAGGACTTACTGTCTGGCTTCACTGATAGTATCATTAAATTGTAATCAAAACGAGGATGGGTGCAGGTTAAAGGTGACAAGTCCTTAGACCGACCCCCGATAGCTTTATTGTATTTGGTACCGCAGGAGCCCTTCTGCGGTACCAAATGCGTTCAAAGACCTGTGGTACCAAATAGCACTGCGGTACGAAATGACACTCGTTGCCAGTCGGAGAGGAACAATCTGTCTGCTTTCAGTCTGTCTTGCGATAGCTGAGTATAGCCCAGGTGACAGCTCCTGAAGAGATGGACACCAGCCCGACAGCATCATACCAGACATCAGCAAGAGAACTTCCCTTGAGGAAAACAGCTCTCATTGCATCTGCATAGTACCTCAGAGGATTAAGGTATGTAATATATTGCGCCCAATCAGGCATAGAGGATATCGGAGTGAATATTCCGCTCATCAGCATGAATATCATAACAAAAAACATCATAATGAACATAGCCTGCTGGGCCGTCTCGCTGTAGTTTGAAATCAGAAGACCCAGACCTGCTGTCACAGCCATGTGCAGGAGAGTGAAAAGAGCGAGAGTCCACAGACTTCCACGGCAGACAAATCCGAAAACAAGCCATGCAATCAGCAGGCACATTCCGAGCATGAAAAAGACAATCACCCAATAAGGTATAAGTTTGCAGACAACAAAGGCCACCTTGCTGACAGGAGATACATTCATCTGCTCTATAGTCCCGGCCTCTTTTTCCCCTACAATATTAAGAGCGGGAAAGAAACCGGTAACCATCGTCACGGCAATTACCATTAGGGCAGGGACCATAAATGCCTTATAGTCCATATATATGTTGTAACAGAACCTCGGTGAAGCATTTATGACAGCTGTTTTGCGCTCAGTATCAGGTATTCCAGTACCGGCTGCCGCAAAGGCGCTCACGCAAGTCATCAGATATTGTGACCCGATACTTCCTTTGGTTCCGTTGACTGTATTTACCTTTATTCCGACAGGCAAGCCCTCTCCGGAAGAAAGTTCTTTGGAAAAACCCTGTTCTATAGTCAATATTGCATCTGCCTTATTTCTGTCCATTAGCCTCTGTGCTTCTGACGGATCATCACAGATATCCACAAGACGGAAATAGCCTGATTCAGTACATTTCTCCACCAGTTCTGCAGACTGCAGTGAACGGTCATTATCTACCACGGCCAAATTTATATTCTTAACCTCCAGGTTTGCTGCAAAAGGAAAGACCAGCATCATAAGAAGAGGAAAGACAATGACAATCCTGGGCAGCATCGGATCCCTGAAAAACTGTCTGAACTCTTTTTCCAACAAATATTTCCACATAATCATCGACATCTCAAAAGTTTTGCAAATACAAAAGTCAAGTTTCAGATCAAACCTGCTGTCAGAGTCTGATTTTGAATTTTCTGATACTTACTGTCATCAGGAATGCCGTCATGACGGAAAGTATTACAAATTCCTTTACCATAAACTCAAAGCCTACTCCCTGTATCATTATCTTTTTAACCATAATTATGAACCATTTGGCAGGCATAAGATGAGAAAGCCATTCAAGCGGCCAGGGCATATTCTCGCAAGGAAAAATAATACCTGAAAGGAGCATGGTAGGCATCATAAGTCCCATTCCTGAAAGCAGCAAGGCCGACTTCTGTGTGGAAGCTACTACAGATATGAGAAGCCCAAGTGCAAGCGAAGAAATTACAAACACCAGGGAAACCAGTATCAGAAGTACAATACTGCCGCGCACCGGAACATCCATGACATAGCGTGAAAGAAGAAGGATAGTCAGAAAATTCACGGCTGAAATGACCAGATATGGAATAAGCTTGCTCACCACTATCCACAAGGGCCTCACAGGCGATACAAGCAGCATTTCCATTGTACCGGACTCCTTTTCCCTGACTATCGAAATAGAAGTCATCATTGAGCAGATGATAGTAAGAATAAGTCCCATTACCCCCGGGACAAAATTATATGAAGATTTCATTGCCGGATTGTACATCAGCTGTACAGAAGGCTGCATCACCTGCATATCCGCTCCTGAAGCCAAGGCCAGATCGTGCTGCTCGGCCCGGAGAACTCCAAGAACATAGTTTACAATCATCTGCGCGGTATTAGGGTCTGATCCGTCTCCGGCGACCATTACAGAAGCAGCCCCGTTCTTTTCGAGATTCCGCCCGAAGTCCATATCAAAACATACGGCCACATCAGATTCTCCCTTCTCGAAGCGCTCAAAGACTTCATCAGCAGAAGGAAGCACTTCCAATACATTAAGAGACGGATTGCTGTCTATCCGCTCTACTATTTTCCTGACAGCAGCATCACCGGTATCTCCGACAATATCCACTCTGGCATTGTTCACTTCCGTACTGACAGCATAGCCGAAAAGAATCATCTGCACGACAGGCATAACAAGCACTATCAGCATTGTCCTCTTATCCCTGAGAATATGCCGGCATTCCTTTTTGACAAATGAAAGAAACTCATTCATATACACTTGTTTTTTATTCAGACCTCTGCGCCCGGCCTGCAACCGTTCTGAAAACCTCATCCATATTTTCAGCCCCAAATGCCGCCTTTAGTCCGGCAGGAGAATCAAGGGCCTCGATTCTCCCATCCACCATTATGGAAACGCGGTCACAATACTCTGCCTCATCCATATAGTGAGTCGTCACAAATACTGTCACTCCCTTTGCGGCTTCTTCATAAATCATTTCCCAGAACCTTCTGCGGGTCTCGGGATCCACTCCTCCGGTAGGCTCATCCAGAAATACTATCTCCGGTTCGTGAATCATTGCGATGCTGAAAGACAGTTTCTGCTTCCAGCCAAGCGGAAGTGAACCCGGAAAGTCATCCCGGACCTGTGTCATCTCCAGACTGGTGAGCATCCTGTCTGTCTTTTCCCGAATTTCCCTGTCTTTAAGTCCGTAAATCCCGCCAAAGAGCCTTATGTTTTCCCAGACCTTCAAATCAGGATAAAGTGAAAACTTCTGGCTCATGTAGCCTATATGACGCTTTATTTTCTCAGGCTCTTTCACGATATCGAACCCGGCCACGGTACCGCCTCCTGAAGTAGGCTTGCTCAGTCCGCAAAGAATCCTCATAGCCGTGGTCTTCCCTGCCCCGTTCGCACCGAGAAAGCCGAAAATCTCACCTTTCCGGACATTGAAACTTATATTGTCCACCGCCGTAAATCCGCCGAATTTCTTTGTCAGTCCTGATATTTCTATCTGATAATCCATGCAAAATTTTGTTATATAGAACGTAACGATCTAAGATGATGCAGATATTTTTTAGATTTACCTAATCCTTATATGTGCGGGCCAGATACATAAAACAGTCTTCTATACCAGGCTTGATTTCCCTGACTTCAAGAACGTGAAACCCGGCTCTCGCTAATGTTTCCTTTATCTTTCCAGCAGACTGCCTGACCGGATCTATGGCTACATGGTGCTCGGCTCCGAAGGAAAAGCAGCTGAGAACACCGTCTGTTCCGCGCAGGAACTTCAGAATCCCGTACATCGGCTCACCACTGACAGCCAGAAGCGGGTGAGGATATTTTCTGACAATCCCATCCGGAGTTCCCGTCTCTATGAGTTTTCCCTTCATCATAAGTGCCACCCTGTCGCACAGAGACGCTTCATCCATATAAGGTGTTGATACAAAGACAGTCACACCAGACTTTCTGATTCTCTCCAACATATTCCAGAAATCCTTTCTGCTGACAGCATCGACTCCTGTTGTAGGCTCATCCAGAAAAAGAATATCAGGCTTATGAACCATAGCGCAGCACAATGCCAGCTTCTGTTTCATGCCACCGGAGAGTTTTCCTGCACGACGCGTCTTGAAAGGCTCTATCTGCGAATAGATATCCTTTATTACATCATAGTTTTCCCTGACTGTAGTTCCGAATACAGACGCGAAAAATTCCAGGTTTTCCTCTACACTCAAATCCTGATAAAGAGAAAACCTGCCAGGCATATAACCTATTATCTGTCTGATTCTCTTATAATCTGCGGCCACATCAAGCCCCTCTACTGAAGCCGTTCCGGAATCAGCTGTGGCAAGAGTGGCCAATATTCTGAAAAGAGAAGTTTTTCCTGCTCCGTCAGGTCCTATCAGACCGAATATCTCCCCATGCTCCACCTCAAGTGATATTCCGTCCAGAGCACATACTTTTCCATAACTCTTTTTCAGATTATTTATACTTATAGCCGGCATAGACTACAGTTTTATATATGCATACATTCCCAGACGAAGGAAGCCGTCATTCCGAACACTTACTTTAACTGCATACACGAGATCCGCCCTTTCATCTTTTGTCTGGATATTCTTGGGAGTAAACTCTGACTGTTCCGAAATCCATGTCAGCACACCTTCATACTCACGTGGGAAAGAAGTCCCGTCATCCGGAATGACACGGACCTTGTCCCCAAGTCTGACTCCGGCAAGCTGTGATGTGGAAAGATATGCCCTGACAAACACATTGTCCATATCGGCAATCTCGTAAAGCGGCTGCCCTGATGCTATCATTTCCCCTTCCTCTGCAAATTTAGTAAGTACGGTTCCTGATATAGGAGAAATTACCCGGCATTTCTTCAGCTGGTCTTCTGCCTTGGCTATCTGAACATTATAAGTACTTATTTCGTTTTCAACACCGGCATTCCCGTCTTTATATGTTTTTTTCTGGGCTGCAAGCTGCCCCTCCAAGACCGATATCTGGGACTTTATGTCATCGACTTGCTTGGCTGTCCCGGCATCCCTTGCAAGCAAAGCTTCATAACGGCGCAAATCTGTCCGGAGATTTTTAAGCTGCTCATTTTGTGCCCGGAGCTGAAGGTCTGCATCCACAATACGCGTCCTGGCACCGTTCCTCCTGCTGACAAGCTCTTCCTTTTGCAGATAAACCTTGACAGAATCAATCACAGCAGTCCTGGTTCCCTTTTCTATTACAGAGCCTTCCCCTACACTTAAAGAAATAATCTTTCCGGATGTTTCAGCAGATACCGTGACCTTGACGGCATCCACCTGGCCACATGCATCCCAATCACCGTCCTTGCGTCCGCAAGATGCGATCAACGAAGCACAAGAAAGCACGGAAATAATTTTTATAAATCTGATATCCATAACTTTACAACATATATTTTCAAATGATTCACTTATATTTTCAAACAGCAAGATGCTATAATACAGGCTGATAATCATTGGCCCAATGTATTTTTAAGATCATATACCGCCATAAGAAGCTGGATATGATGCACTGACCTTGCCAGTCTGGCATTATGTTCCTGGTCAATCCTGTCCATAAGATCATTCATACCAAGAGTCCCGTTACGGTACTGTTCTTCCCCAGCCTGCCTCACCGATGTCCTGAGTTCTATTATACGCTCGTCTTTTTCCAGCAACATCCTTGCTTTTTCCACTGCTGTCTGTTCCTGCTCTGCATCAAGCTTGGTGTTGAAAAGAAATGTTTCTCTCTGGAGTTCGATATTCTTCCTGTCTGAATCTATTTTCCTCTTGTCATTCTTCCTCGTATAAAAAGCACCTATATTCCACTGCAACTTCAGCCCCGCAATGAACATAGGCTCGAAAGAGTTCTTGAGCATATTCAGGCCGGGCCTTCCGAAGCCTCCCTGCAGAGACAGATCCAGCTCCGGATTTATCCTGGCATTCAACTGACGCATTCTTGCCTCATTCTGAAGAAGTTGTGCAGCATACAAATCCAGCTCCGGACGCAAAATCGAAGAGTTGTCCATAAGCACATCTGCAGCCGGTATCTCCAGTCTGCATCCTGACACATCCGTTCCCAAAAGCAGTCCGAGCATCCTGACATAAGAAGCCCTGTCGGCATTCAAGGCATCTGACTGCTGCCTTGAATCCAGAATATTGACATCTATCATGTCGAGATCACTGCGATAAGCCAGGCCGTTGTCAATCATAGCCATAACATCCTCTCTGTTCCTTTGCAGCCCCTCCAGATGCAATGCATTCTGTTTCAGCTGCCCGTCTATGAGCAATATGCCCAGATACACATTCAGGACTCTTGACCTCACTGAATACAAAGTTACCTCCAGCTGCTTTCTCTGGACTTGAGCACCGGTCTTTACCGCCTCTTTCTTGCTTGACGATTCTCCTCCGTCCCAGAGATGCTGGGTCAGATTTCCTGTTACTGAATACTGGTCATGCTTCATTTTAAGGTCAAATCCAGGTATTTCAAACGGCATCTCCACCACTTCAGACTGCCATGCAGCCTTTCCTGATACAGAAAACTGCGGAATCCAGCTCGATGCCGCTATTGACAGATCATACTTCTCTGAAGCATCAATCAGACCCTTCTGTCTTATCATGGGATAGTTGTCAACTGCCATTTCAAGACATTGCCCTAATGTCAGCATCCCGGGAACTTCTCTCTGGACCTGAGGCGTCTCCTGAGCCACTGAGCTACGGCAAGGCAGAATGAGCAGCAACGCTGACGACAGTATTAACATTGTTTTGTTCATAACTGATATATTTATTATGACGGTTTCAGATTTTTTCTGGTATCTCCTTGAAATACAGCCTCGCATACAGACTCTTCAATGTCTCCACTCTCCTGCTTTCCAAAAAAACACTTGTCTTTTCTTCCGGCCACTTCAGTACATTTTCGAGAACTGTCATGCTTAAATAGGCTGATATATTGGATGATATGACAAAAAACAGCAACTGGACCGGATCTACTTCATTCATCCTGCCCTCCAATGCTTCCTGATGAAAACGTTTCCTGTGCCGCGACATTTCCTCTGTGACAGCACCTGCAATCCTGTCTTTATATGCCTGCATCACTTCCGGGAAATCCTCTGCCATCTCAAGCATCAGGTGCGGTATCCTTCTATGTCTTCCCAAAAACTCGAAATGCTTGTTTACAACTCCTTTGATTATTTCCCAGACAGGCAGGTCCGGAGACATTACCGACACCAGCTCCGCCATCATTTCACTCACATTCCTGTCTGCCACTTTCAGGAAAATCTGCTCTTTGGTCCTGAAATAGTAATGCAGCATAGCGTGAGTGACTCCAGCCTTGGCGGCAATGGCCGTAGTTGTCGCCTTCCTGTAACCTTTTTCCATAAAGACTGCCTCCGCAGCCTCCAGAACGGCCTTTTCCGTATTGTTATGCTCTGCCATAATCTATTTTAATACAATTATACTCTTGTCCACAGCGATTTTATTAACCACATTGTTTAACAGTACTGTTAATTCCGTGGCAAATATATAATTTTTATGATTTGCCTGCTCACTAAAATGTATAAAATCACTTTTTCCTTTAAAATCAGAGACTACGCTCATCTACTTGAAAAATAAAGTGCTATATTTGCAAAGATTTGAAAAAGAATGTAGTGTCTGAATGGCAGACAACTGCACAGGCACAGTGAATTATGATGTTGCTGGAAATATTCGGATTTCTTCGGTTATCCTTCATAGACATAATGGATATCCTGCTGGTTGCCCTGATTATCTATCAGGTATTCCGCTGGATAAGAGGGTCGTCCGCCGTGAGCATTTTCGTGGCGATTCTCAGTTTGTACGTATTACGGGTAATCGTCGCAGCCCTGAATATGAGGCTTATGTCTGCAATAATGGGCACAGTTCTGGATGTAGGTGTCATAGCACTTATCGTGATTTTCCAGCCTGAAATCAGAAGGGGACTTGCCAAGTTCGGAAGCAGATACAGACTCAAATCCAACGGGAAGGCCTTGATGAACAAAATATTCGGCACTCAGGAAAGCAAATTGGGAAGCCAGGCTGTAAAGGAGCTTACAGAAGCCTGCAGAAGTATGTCACTGGAGAAGACAGGAGCTCTGATTGTGCTGCAGCACGGCACACAGCTTGACTATATCACAGATACAGGAGATAAAATAGACGCCAGTATCAACAGAAGGCTGATAATGAACCTGTTCTTCAAGAATTCTCCGCTGCATGACGGTGCCGTGATAATAAACAATGACAGAATAGTAGCTGCCAGATGTACGCTTCCCATCACGGAAAAAACTGACATACCGGCACATTTCGGAATGAGGCACAAAGCGGCAATCGGAATCTCTGAAGAGTCTGATGCCGATGTGATTGTCGTATCTGAAGAAACAGGACACATATCTTTCGTCAAAGGAGGTCAGGTAACAGGAATCAGCAATATCAACGAGCTCAAGCTTTTACTCAACAACTCTTTTTCAGATCAACGGGACAGGCAAGACAGTGAAGACAAGAAAGAAGCTGAAAAGAAATGAATTTGAACCAAACGAACGAAAACAGGCAGGAAATAAAAATGGGTGAAGACAATATCCGTATTGAACAGAAACTGGGTTTTGACAGAATACGAAAAATGATTGCCGACAAATGCTCCACTGACTATGCTGTGGAAAGAGTTGGATGTGAACATTTTTCCAATAATGCCAAAGAAATCAGACACAGGCTTCTTCTTACGGATGAAATGCGTCTGATAATGATGTTTGAAGAGTCTTTCCCGACAGGAGGGTACATAGACTGCATTGATTTCCTTAAGCCTCTTTCCAACGAATCATCTTATATCGACCTTCTGTCTTTAAGGAAACTCAAAACAATGCTGGAGACCCTGGATAAGGTAACATCCTTTTTCAACGACTCCAGAGACGGAATATACCCGAACCTGAAAAAAATGGCGGAACCGATAATGGGATTTCCGGCAATAAGACACCGGATTGACGGAATATTGGACAGGTTCGGAGATGTCAAGGATACTGCATCAGACGAGCTGTATAGCATAAGGAAATCCCTCCGTGACAAGGAAGGAGCAATATCGAGACGTATCAACGCACTGCTGCGCAAAGCACAGGATGAAGGCATCGTTGACAAAGATGCAGGAATTACTGTCAGAGACGGGAAAATGCTTCTGCCTGTCTCTGCAGCCAACAAAAAGAAAATCCCAGGATTCATATATGACGAATCTGCATCGGGCAAGACCGCGTTTATCGAGCCGGCTGAAATCATTGAGCTTGACAACCAGATAAATGAACTGAAGTTTGCGGAAAACCGTGAAATATTCCGTATTCTGATGGAAATGAGCGATTTTCTGAGACCATATATACCAGACCTGCTGATTGCTGCAGAATATTTGGGGGAAATTGATTTCATAATGGCAAAGGCTCAGGTCTCGCTTGAATTAATAGCCGGAATGCCTGTCATTTCAGATAACGGAGAGATGAATATAAGGAAAGCTCGTCATCCGCTACTGGAAAAAGCCCTGAAAAAAGAAAAAAAGGAAATCGTACCGCTTTCTGCTAGTCTGTCCGCACAAAAGCATATTCTGCTGATATCCGGGCCTAACGCCGGTGGAAAGTCAGTATGCCTGAAGACCGTTGGGCTGTTGCAGTACATGTTCCAGTGGGGAATGCTCATACCTACTTCTGAAACTTCGGAAATGCCTGTATTTGACAGAATTATGGTCAATATCGGAGACGACCAGTCTTTAGACAACGACCTTAGTACATACAGTTCTTTCCTTGCTGATATGAAAGAAATGCTCAGGCTCGCTGACGACAAGACCCTGGTGCTGATAGATGAATTCGGTTCCGGAACCGAACCTACGGCAGGAGGAGCCATTGCCGAAGCCCTCCTTTGCGAAATGGACAAACGCGGTGTTTATGGCGTTATAACGACGCACTACACAAACTTGAAAATGTATGCATCCGGAGACAACGGCGTAATAAACGGAGCTATGATGTTTGACGTCAAGAACATCGCCCCTCTGTTCAAACTTGAAACCGGACTTCCAGGCAATTCCTTTGCATTCGAACTGGCCAGAAAAATGGGTTTGCCGGAAGAGATAGTAAAGGATGCAGAAACAAGAGCCGGTGAGAACTTCATTGACATCGAGCGTAATCTGAGGAAAATTGCCAGAAACCGCAAGGCCCTTGATGAAAAACTCGTACGCATAAAAAATACAGACAAGACTCTGGAAAACATAACCGAAAGGTATCAAAAGGAACTTCTTGACATAAAGAAAATAAAAAAGGAAATTCTGGACCAGGCTCAGAAAGAGGCTCAGGAAATAATCCGCGGAGCAAACAGGCAGGTGGAAAATACTATCCGTACAATTAAAGAAGCCCAGGCTGAAAAAGAAATCACACAAGAAGCCAGACAGGAGTTGCAGAACTTTGTTTCTGTACTGACTACCAAAAAAGTTCAGGACCAGAAAAACAAAGAAGACTATATTGAGAAAAAAATCAGGCAGCTGGATGCCAGACGCGAAAGGGCCAGGTTAAGGAAAGAGAAAAAAGCCGATGAGAAAACCAGACAGGAGATGCTGGAGCAAAGGCTTGAAAAAGAAAGGGAGGAGGAATTCAGGAACGCCCCACTGAAACCAGGCGAAAAAGTCAGGTTGAAAGCCGGAGGAATGGTCGGTGAAGTGGCAAAGGTATCGGCAAAAACTATTGTCGTTAATATCGGAAACATAAGTACAAAACTTTCGCCGGACAAAGTGGAGCGAATAACATCCAATGAGTTCCGCAATGTAATGAGACAGTCACCGAAAACTGAGTCTTCAATAAAAATAGACCACTCCATAAGCGAAAGAAAACTTAACTTCAGTACTGAATTGGACGTAAGGGGAGAAAGACTGAACGATGCAATAGAAAAAGTAATGCGCTATGTGGATGATGCTATAATGCTGAATATGACAAGCGTAAGAATCATACATGGCAAAGGTACCGGCGTCTTGAGAGAGGAAATCCAGAAATTCCTGAAAAGTACTCCGGGTATAGCTTCTGTAACGGACGAACACATACAGTTCGGAGGTACGGGCGTTACGATTGTTACTTTTGACTAAAAGACTGAATTATGGGAATGAGTATTTTTATGGAGTGTAAAAAATTTTTTGTTTCCATTGCCTCAGCAGCGGCCGCTTTGGCATTTGTCATTTCGTGCTCAGCAAACAACGGCGGCACTGAAGAGAATTCTCCGGAAAAGGCATTGAACGAATATTATTCCGGGATAATTGCCGAAAGGCTTGCAGAAAAAGATAACGCAAGAGAAGCATTGGCTGAGATTGTCCCTGACATGATCGGCCTGGAAATCAAGGATAAAAGAAAAACAAGAGAGGGTTGTGAATTGACATTTGCCCTGACTCTTGAGAACAGGGTACATCCTGATGGTGTGAATATGACCAAAAACAAGAAAGCGGAAATGATACAGGAGGGAAAGCTTTGGAGGGTAAGACGGATAACAGACCTTTAGGCAGAAAAGGCGAGGATGCAGCATGTATATTTCTTGTAGGACGGGGACATAGTATTCTCGAACGGAACTGGAGATTCGGACGGCTGGAAATTGACATTATAAGCCTGAATGAGAATGGCATTCATTTTGTCGAAGTAAAATGCCGGAGATTGCCGATGGAAGCAGAACCGCAAGAAAGTGTGACCCGGACAAAACAGCAAAGGATATGCAAGGCTGCCTTGGGATACATAAACAGCAGAAACTGTTTCAGGACAGGAGACCTTGAATGTCACTTCGATATCATTTCCGTCATATTGGGAAAAGACTCTTTCAGTATCAGATACTTTGAAGATGCATTCTTTCCCGGAATTTGAAAAGATGATTTAGTAAAGGAGAATATATGAACAATAACCACTATTGTGTTATAATGGCAGGAGGAAGCGGGAACAGACTATGGCCGGCCAGCCGTTCTTCACGCCCGAAACAGTTTCTGGACATTGCCGGTACAGGAAAAACTTTCCTGAGAAGCACATACGAGCGGTTCGCCGCGATTTTTCCGGAAAAAAATATTCTGGTGGTATCTGTACAGAAATACAAAGATTTGGTAATGAAGGAAATCCCTGAACTTCAGGAAGAAAACCTATTACTTGAACCTTATGCCAGAGACACTGCTCCTTGTATAGCCTATGCAGCCTATACTCTGCTCAAGAGAAATCCAGATGCCATTATGGTAGTTTCTCCGGCAGACCACCTTATCTCCGATGCAGAGAATTTCAGGAATGACATTTACAATGCCATTAACTTCGCGACAGAAAATGAGGTCCTTATCACATTGGGAATAACCCCTGTGCGACCTGACCCGAATTTCGGATATATCCAGATTGCCGGAGGGAAAGAGGCTAACTTGAAAGACGGAGCTGTTAAAGTCAAGACTTTTACGGAAAAACCTGACATTAGCCTTGCCAAGGTATTCATTGAAACAGGCGAATTTTTCTGGAACTCCGGTATTTTCGTCTGGTCTGCAAAAACTATTATAAATGAAATGCAGGCCCTTCTTCCTGAAGTTACTGTGCTTTTCAAAGGCTGGGAGCATGTAATTGGCAGCAAAATGGAAGAAGACTTCATAAACAAGGTATATACAGACTGTATAAAGATTTCAATTGATTACGGTATTATGGAAAAGACTGGAAAAGCATGGCTCTTTCCGGCCAAATTCAAATGGGAGGATATCGGATCCTAGGAATCCTTATATAGCGGTATAGGTGAAAAAGACAGCAACGGAAACATCTGCAATACTAATGCATACCTTACAGAAAACAGCTCCAGCCTTGTATTGTATTCAGAAAAGAAAGACAAACTCATAGCTGTAAGAGGTCTTGACAATTTCGTCGTGATTGATACCGGAAACGCCTTGCTTATATGTCCCAAAGATGACAAAAAACTAAAGGAATTCACGGCCAGGCTGGCTATGCCGGGGTATGAAAACTATAAATAGAAACTAAAAACATCATAAGACTATGGAACTTGAAAAACAGATTCAATCTGATATGATTGCAGCGATGAAGGCTCACGAAACAGCCCGTCTGGCTGCATTTAGAGGAATATAGGCAGCAATTTTACTTGCAAAGACTGCAGAAAACGGAAACGGGGAAGTTTCAGATGCCGAGATTATAAAAATCATTCAGAAACTTGTAAAGCAGCGTAAGGAAAGTGCTGAAATCTATGCAGGACAGAACCGCTCCGAACTGGCAGAAAACGAACTTGCGGAAGCCAAGGCTATGGAGGTTTATCTTCCAAAGCAGCTGGAGGAGTCTGAAGTAGAAAATATACTTAGAGGAATAATTGATGAAACAGGCGCCAGCAAACCGTCAGATATGGGAAAAGTCATGGGCATAGCTACAAAAAGACTTGCAGGGCAAGCTGACGGAAAACTTATCAGCACTCTTGTAAAAAAGCTGCTTGTCTGACAAGCAGTCAACCGAAAATAACCTAATGAGTCATATATTATGATCAGTATCGCAGAACGACATAAATACATAAAGGAACAGATGGCCAAAAACGGTTTCATCCGTGTTCAGGATATCGCAGACCAGCTTGGTGTGACAGGTGCTACTATCCGCAAAGACCTGAGAATCCTTGAAAGCCAGAACGTGCTGTACAGAACTCATGGCAGCGCATCTCCGGTAAAGCCACACGTGATGGATATAAGCATTACCGAGAAGCAGACACAGAATATATCCCAAAAAAGGATGATAGCCTTGGCTGCCCAGAATACAATCAAGCCTGATGACGCCATCATTCTCGCCTCAGGCTCCACAGTAACAGCTTTTGCTGAAATACTGCAGCCTATGGGTTCGCTCAATGTTGTGACCCCCTCTCTCGGAATCGCAGTACTTCTCAATGAGAAAGAAAATATCAAGGTGATTGTCCTCGGAGGGGAAATGTACAAAAACTCACTGTCAGTAAGAGGTGTCTATGCGGAACAGGGTCTCTCAAATGTAAGCTGCTCAAAGCTTTTCATCGGATGTGACGGAATAGACTTCGAATCCGGAATCACTTGCGCAACTATACAGGAGGCAAGACTTACAAAAGCTATGATGAAAGCTGCTTCCAAAACAGTCGTATTGGCTGATTCTTCAAAGTTCGGACGCAGGGGATTCGGAAAGATAGGGGAAATCGAGGATATTGATATCATAATAACAGACTCCGGCATCTCAGATACACTCAAGGAGCAAATCGAAGAAGCCGGAGTTCAGGTTATAATTGCAGACTGATTAGTTTTCAGCCAATTTTTTCTCACTGTTCCATGTAACGGAACATAATAGCAGGGCAGCTATGCTGGCTACGGACAACATAATAAAAGTTACGTGCCAGCCTGCTGATTCTGCTACTGTACCCATCAGCATTTTTGAAAGAATCGCGTCACCGAACAGGTAGCCGAAAAGGCCAACGAAGCCTGCTGCCGTTCCGGCTGCGTTCTTCGGAACAAGATTAAGTGCCTGGATACCAATTAGCGCCACTGGTCCATAAATACAGAATCCTACAAGACTAAGTGCAAAATAAACAAATCCTCTTGTAACGGCGGCAACTGTTTCCGGGCTTGCAGCAGCACCGGCAAATAATCCGGCGACATTGCCGGCCTGCCAGTAAAGCAGTGTTCCTAAAAGTACTACCCCCATAAAAATCACATTGGGAGGAGTACATCTGCCCTTGAAGAATTTAGAAGATATCCATCCGCAGATAATTGTTCCGGGAATACCGGCATAATTATGCAGTGCAAATGCCAGATTGCTCTGTTCTGGTGTCATTATATCCATCTCCTGCAAATAAAGAGGAGCCCAGTCTCCTACTCCATACCTTACCATATAAACAAAGGCATTTGCAAAAGCTATTACCCAAAGCAGCTTATTTTTGAATACATAATCCACAAATAGTGTTCTGAATGGAATCTTATCGACATCCTTGCTTTTCGACTTCACGCCGGAATAATCGTTTCTGTAATCGTTAATCGACGGAAGCCCGCAAGACTGAGGCGTATCACGGATTGCCCACCAGCAGAAAACAGCTATCAGCAGTGCTGCCGCAGAAGGTACGATAAATGCGGCTCTCCAAGTCTGCTCTATGCCTATTCCTGCAAATATCACAATTCCCAAAGACACAAGAAGTCCGAGTGATCCACCACCGAAAGTATGCGATGTATTCCATACTGACATCTTGAAGCTTCTTTCATTCTGTGAAAACCAATATGCCATAATACGGCCGCATGGAGGCCATCCCATACCGGAAAGCCATCCAATAACAAGCATCAAGACGAAAATCACCGATACATTCAGCAACTGATTGGCCCCAAAGGGAATCAGACCTACAGACATCATTGTCAGTGCGGAAAGCACAAGCCCTACAACTAGAAATTTCCTTGCATCAGAGCGGTCCGAGACACTACCCATGATAAATTTGCTGAAAGCATAGGCAATGGATACAGCAGACATTGCAAAGCCCACTCCTGTCTTATCTACAAGTCCGTCTTCTATCATTCCGGGAGCTGCAAGTGACAGATTTTTCCTTACAAGATAATAGGCTGCATATCCAAGGAATGCTCCCATAAACACACGGAATCTCATTGACTTATAAACTTTGTCAATTTTTCCTTTTGGAAGTAATGGCCGGGATACCGGCGGATCAAAAAAACTTGCCATTAGATTTAGATTATATGATTTCGATTAGGCTGCAAAGATAGCAAATTCAATACAATCAAAATTAATTTTCAATAAAATTATTTTATCACGAAACCTTATAGGTTTCGAAACAAAAGGGAATTAACCCGACAAATTTTCATTAACACACAAAAAAACACTTTTTTTTATTTATTTTTGTTTTTTATTGGCCAATCCGGATGAAAAACAAAATAAAATACAACATAATGAAAAACACATTGATTATTGCACTGTATCTTCTTGCCTGCTGCATAGCCTCGGCACAGGTAAAAATCACTGGGGGACCATATCTCCAGAATGTAACGGAAACTGAATTCACTGTAGTCTGGACTACAAATATGGATGCCGTAGGCTGGATAGAGATAGCTCCTGATGACGGTACGCATTTCTATAACACCGAACGTCCTGCATATTTTGATTTGAGAGGGGCAGGAAGGAAACCGATAGGCAAACTCCACAAGGTAACAGTCAAAGGGCTTACCCCCGGCACAGTCTATAGATATAGGGCTATGAACAAAGGTGTTATATCACAGGAGCAGAGAAGCCGCATTGTCTATACGGAAGGTTACGGACAGGATATTCTAAAGCGCAAGCCGTCACAAGTAAAGACACTGAGCAGTTCTTACGATAAAGTCAAATTCGCAATGGTCAATGATGTCCACGAAAACGACTCCACTTTCAGAGTGCTTTTCAAGGATGTTGCAGGCAAATATGACTTCGTATGCTTTAACGGGGACATGACATCAGATGTGCCGAGCGAAGAGGCCTTGATGAAGCATTACCTCAAGTCAGCGGGAGAACTGTTTGCAGGAGAAACCCCTCTATATATAATAAGGGGTAACCACGAATACAGGGGAAATGCAGCCACTAAGTATATTGATTATCTGCAGACTCCTACCGGTAAGACCTATTATGCGTTCAAATATGGAAAATTTTTCTTTCTTGCCCTTGACGGAGGCGAAGACAAGCCAGACAGTGACATAAGGAATCTGGATATAATGATAACCGAACAATATGTCAGAGAAGAATCAGAGTGGCTTAAAAAAGTAGTCCAAAGTGAAGACTTCAAGAACGCTGATGTACGTATTGCCTTCTGTCATATACCTCCTGGAGAAAAAGGATGGTACGGTAACGCCACTGTCAGCAAGATGCTTGTACCTGCCCTCAACGAAGCTGGTATAGACCTGATGCTTTGTGCCCATATCCATAACCTTCGTTATGAAGCACCAGGTACCACTAATGCAAATTTCCCTGTCTTGTGTAATGACAATCTTACACGACTGGATGCAGAAGTAACTTCTGACAACATCTCCATATCTGTCTTTGCTCCAGACGGTAAAACCATAAAGTCATTCAATTTCAAGCCGAAAAACTAAGAAAACGTTTAGAAGCTGTTTAAAAATTTAAACAGCTTCTTAAGCATCATACAAAAAAACAGACTTCCGTTAATCTTCTCAAAAAGATACGGAAGTCTGTTTCATTTTCCGGACAGACAGAACATCCTGCCTGTCAGAAGTCTCTTATTAATCAAAACGCAGGGAAAAACTCAGGTGTATTACCCGTGAATTCTGTTTGCGTATAAGTCTGACCGCTATGTGGATCTACAGCCTCTACCTTTACAGATGCTGCAGGGTTTTTCAGAGTATAGTAGAACAAATGGGTATTATTCTTCTTGTCATAATTATCTCCTCGTCCCTGCACTCCACGATGATAACCGGAAGCCCACGCATCACGCTTTTCTTTCCCCTCAAACGGCTTCATTTCTCCTGAAAGCTGGCCATCTTCATAAACCTTTACAGTCCAATCTGAGTCTGAATTCCAGATATTGGCGATAATGTCAGAGTCTCCTTGATAATAAAATTTATAGTTAGGGGTATAACCTTCCATATAGGACATATTTCCTCTATAAAGTCTTATCTGAAACGATCTTTCATATCCGGTAGCCTTGAAATAGCTATCTACTATTTTAGTCCCGTTAATAGAATAAACTCCATAGCCGTTAGGAGCTCCGTCAACATTAATATGGGAGTGCCACCATGCTCCACATACAGCTGCATGAACATGCTCGTACCGGTCTTCTGCCACATAGTTTTCAGCATAGTGAGTGTGTCCGGACATAATATGAAGACCGGCAAAAGATTTGAGCAAATCAAGTACCTTGTCAACATTCTGTCCTGAACTTCCTCTGATAGGAATATGGACGCAGAGAATAATCATCTTGTCCTTGGAAACGAAACTCAAATCCTGCTTGAGCCATTCTACCTGATCATCCCTGAACCCCATACTATAGTCATCGTGATTCGGGAAAACAATGTCATCCATAACCACTACATGAACTTTTCCTCTGTTGAACGAATAATTCACAGGACCGAAGCAATACTCAAAGTTACGCTGCGCAGCAATATCGTGCTCTACTGTATAAGCATCTTTCTTTACTGCTATAACTTTATTGTCGTGGTTTCCTATTGCCATAAACAACGGAAGGCCTACTTTGTCCTTATCCATTGCTTTCTTCATAAGAGGAAAAACGTCATTTGTATAATCGTTATTTGCAGTATTCCAGCCAATATCTCCCAATACGACGCCATAGCTCGGAAGATCAGATGCCGACACAGTTTCATACAAATCAGGAACTGTCTCACTGGTAAAACGGTTCACATTGGTAGTTGACTGACACTGAGGGTCCGCCAGACAAAACAAATTGAACGAATCCTCTGTTGCTCCTGTTTTCTCCAAAGTAAAATCATAGCGGGAAATACCACCTGTGATTTTCTTCCAGAATGAAGGAAGACCGTTGGCCATAGGAACAGCACAGTCTTCCGGAATAGATACGAAGACCTGATAGGAAAACTTATTGGATGTCAGTTGATATACTCCATTTTCGTCAGTAACAGCACAAGAGTATCCGTCGCTAACTACAACTCCAGGCATATAATTGCCGTCCGAATCAGTCACGACTCCGAACAAATCTGTCATCGGATCCAGATCTGTCTTCAATGAAGGTAGAGAATCCTTGTCGCATCCCATAAACAGCAAAGCACAAATCCCTGCTGCCAAACCCGATTTAAATATATGTTTCATCTTAAAAAAACAATTTCTATTGCCAATAATAATTCTGTCCGAGAGCAGGGTTTATATTAAGCGCTGTCTTAGGAACAGGACGCAAATACCTCTTCTCTTCAAAGTTTCTGGTTACACTGTACATAAGCCTTCCGCTCGTACCGTTTTCAAGAGAATACTGTGAATCAAGAGTTATGTAGAATACTCCGGTTTCAGAACCAGCCTTCCCGTCAGTGACACAAACGTCATTGGTACCATCTCCATTAAGGTCATAAGGAGTATCAAGTGCCGGAATATAAATACCGTACCACTGTTTGTTCAGTTTCTCTCCAAGATGCCATCTCATAAGGTCATCCCATCTGCGGCCTTCAAGAAGCAGTTCTATGGCACGCTCTCTGCGGATTTCCAGAATATCACAGTCTTCTATTCCATAATACTCTTTCAAGTATGGATCTGCAGAAGATGGACGGTTTCCGCTGACTCCGGCTCTCTCTCTTACCAGGCGTACAGTCTTGTCCCATACATCATCATCGAACTCATGCAGTTCTGCTTTTGCCTCTGCATAGTTCAAAAGCACTTCTGCATATCTTATAATTGGAAGAGAGTTATAAGATATATTAGCCGACTCGAACTTCTTGTCATCAAGATTGAATTTAATCACTTGATACCCTGTAAGAGTAACTGAAAAGTCAGGGGCTGTAGGCATTGTTTCACCTCCTATTACCTTAGTATATCCAGGCGTGATAATCTGCTGGCTGAGCCTGTAATCCCTGTTTTTTATCTCCTCGGTAAATGTTTCCCCGGAAGCTGTATGCCTGCTACCGTCCAAATTAAGGTATGTCTTTACAAAATCCTGGTCAAGAGACCATCTCTGACCGTAACTTCCGGAAGTATATCTCCATGTAAGGTCATGGAATGTAGTCAGAGCTTCGCTCATCTCACGTCCCCAAATCACTTCCTGCCGGTTAAGTTTTTCCTGGGTAAACAGAGCTCTGTACTGTGTAGCTACCTGTGAAGGGTTGTTTACAAGACTGTAAACACCAGTCTCCATTAGTTCATAAGCGGCTTCCGCTGCCTCTCTCAGGAATTTCTCAGATGATTCAGTATCTTCCCACGCCTTTCCGGTACTCGGATCTACTGAATGGTATTTCCTATATGTTCCTTCAAATAGACATACTCTTGATTTATACGCGAGTGCGATATACCTGTTGATGCGCGCCCCACTGATCCAATCACCGGAATCATAGCAGTGCTCACAGGCAAAATTCAGATCCTCAAGCACCTTGTCCATAACAAACTCCCTGCTGTCTCTAGGCTTATAGAGTTGCTCCATATCCTCAGGGTCAATAGGTTCGTCATACCATGGAACTGCTCCGAATTCCTTTACCATCTCGAAATACTGCCAGGCTCTCCAGAATCTTGCAGTTCCTTCATAATGGTTATAAGCAGCATCAGAAAGACCTTTTGCCTCCTTGAAATGCACAAGGAAATAATTTATATTATACATCGGTTTCCAGTCGCCTGTACCCCAGCCTCCCTGAAGATCTGGTGACCACGCCACATTGGTAAGATACGTAGTGGATTGCTTGGTAACCATTATATCACTGTAACCGTCTCCATATCCGAGATTTGCTTCAGACGGAGTTTATTTCTGGATAAAACCGTTGGTATAAGTAATAAGGGAGCTCTCATCTTGAAAATAAGACTGAGAACCTATCTCGGCCACCGGCTCTCTGTTCAGGAATCCTTCACAAGAAGAGACAAGAGCCATACAAAGCGGTAAAAATATATAAAATTTTCTCATTTCCTGTCAATTAGAAAGTTATGTTCAATCCAATCGTATATGACCTCATCATTGGATAGCCATCACCGTCTCCGAAATTGTCAGATCCGAATTTGTTAGAACCGTAATCCGCATCACCGGCATAAATTCCTTCCGGGTCATAATTTCTGGCATGTTTCTTCAAAGATGAGAATGTCAGCAAGTTCTCTCCTGAAAGGTATATTTTCAGACCAGCCAGGCGAATTTTATCAACAATCTTCTTAGGGAAGTTGTAGTCTATAGTCAGATTCTTCAGACGAAGATATGCAGCACTTTGCAGATATCTGGTATTCGGCTGAGAAAGGATTGTTCCTGAATCGCAAGCAGAATAAGCCACAAGGCGCGGCCAGTATCCGTCAGGATTTTCCTCAGACCATCTATCTGTCTGGTGCCAAGGTAAAGACATACTATAAGGTCTGCCATACTGTCCCCAGAAATAGCCGGATTCTTTAGCCGGATACCAGTCTCTTTTCCCGACTCCCTGCCACATCATACTCAGACCTATTCCGTTCCATCTGATTCCAGCTTGAATACTGTATAGGAATCTTGGAGTGGTATTTCCAATCTTCTCAAGGTCACCATGGTCGTAAATGGTGTTGTTTCCGTTATTTATGAATCCGTCTCCATTCAAATCCACAAAACGCGGATCGCCTGCAGACCATTTATTGGAACGGTGGTTGAACTTGGAATAGTTGGCATAAGTCTGTGCCTCTTCATCACTTTGGAAAAGACCGTCACATCTATAGCCCCACATCTCACCGAGAGTCATTCCTTCATAGTAACGTATTGAATAGTTTGTCGGGAGAGATCCTGTCTTGCTTGTATATCTTGTGATTTTGCTGACACTATCCCAAAGGGATGCCTTGATATTGTAACTAAGTGTCTTCCCTCCCACTAAATGAGAGTCTCTCCATGAAAGGCTTATTTCCCAACCATCAGTACGCATATCTGCATAGTTGCCTTTAGGAGCACTGTTTCCATATACTGCAGGAAGCTCATCTCCAGCTACATACATATCAGTTGTCGCCTTCCTGTATATATCACCGGTAAAATTAAGTCGTCCGTTAAAAGCTTCGAAATCAATACCTATGTCGTAGGTAGTGGCTTTCTCCCAAGTAAGACTGCTTGGTATAGGAGTAGGAGCTTCAGTATAGTTGAACACCGCACCATCATTAAGCAGCGAGGACTGGGAAATGGTCATTGTAGAAAGGTATGCATAAGCATCACTAATAAGACCATTTCCTGCAGAACCTGCAGAGAGTCGAATCTTCAGATTATCAAGCCATTCTGCATTTTTCAGAAATCCTTCTTCTGAAATCCTCCATCCGATAGATGCAGAAGGGAAGAATCCCCAACGCTGGCCTGAAGGGAACTTTGAGTTACCGTCATATCGGCCGCTGGCCTCAATAAGATATTTTCCCTTGAAATTATAACTCACACGGTAAAAAGCACCTACCATCCCCCAATCATAGCTTCCGTTGTCCTTGAGTGTTATGGCTTCTCCGCTAAGAAGACTGAAGTTAGGCTGTGAAGGTATCATGATTCCCTCTCTGTTCATAAGATTTGTCTTATAAAGGTAATCCTCTATATTCCAACCTCCCAGAATAGAAAGGTGATGGTTGTCTCCAAGTCTCGGTGTATATGTCAAAGTTATATTGGATGCTATCCTCTGCCTGTGATATGAGCGTTCTTCATAAAGAGAGCCTCCCGGGCGTGTTCCGGTACTTGCAGGTCCGGTATAGAATTCATAACTGTTGACAGCCTGAGACCTTTCTGTCTGATTGAAATAGAAACTAAGATCAGCATTTGCGACAAGAACATCCTTTATAAAGTCAATCGCTACTGATGTTCTGTTGTTCATATCGAACTTAGTATCTTTTTTCCATGAGTTACCTTCAACGAAGCCAGCCCATCCTGTATATACTGCAGCCTCAGTCCATGTTCCGTCCGGATTGGTTACCAATGTCATAGGGAAACCCTGGTGATTCAGCATTCGGTTGATATTCATAGGAGTCGTATTGATTCCCGTATGAGCCGTCGGCTGATGTGAGTTCCTGTACATAAAATCAAGAGTGTTTTCCACTCTGAACCACGGCCTGATCTTTACGATACCTTTTGCCTTCACATTATACTGGTGATATTTCTCATTTCCGGCATTGTAAATACCATCCTGTCCGAAATAACGTCCGGAAACATAATAAGAAGCTGTTTCTCCTCCTCCTGACACACTGAGACTATGCTGATGACCTGTGGTGAAATCCTTATAGAACACGTCATACCAGTTTGTGTTACCGAAATACTCGTAGCCTCCACGATTGTTCACGCGCCACTTTTCATATGAAGGGTCTTCATTTCTGCGCGCGAGTTCTTCATACCACGTACGGTTGAATTTGAATACATTGTTTATATTGGCAGGATCAACACCATAGGCATTGCGATATGACTCGAGGAATGTTGTAGTAAAATCATATCCGTTGGTCACCATTTCAGGTACTACTGTTCTCTGGTAAATAGAAAAGGTGCCATTATATGTTATCTTTGCCCTGCCCTTTTCTGGAGATTTAGTTGTAAGCAGAATAACTCCGAACGTTCCTCTGGCTCCATAGACAGCTGTAGAAGATGCGTCTTTCAATACTGTAATGGATTCGATATCATCAGGATTTACCGTTGACATATCAGTTTCAACACCGTCAACAAGAACAAGCGCTGATCCCCCAGAACCGATTGAGTTTTCAGCACCACGGATGCGAACTGTAGCGCCGCGGTTAGGCTTGCCGTCTGAAAATGTCATAGTAAGACCCGGAACTGCGCCCTGAAGCGAGCGTGAAATGTTCATCGAAGACCCCATACGCTCTTCGAGACTTTCTGTGGTGATACTCTCTACAGCTCCTACAATATCCCTGCGCTTCTGGACTCCATATCCGACAACCACACTTTCATCGAGACTAGTATTATCTGTAATCATTGTCACATCAAGCACAGCGCGGGAAGCTATCTTTATAGTTTCTGTCTTGAATCCGAGACAACTGAACGTCAAAGAAGCATCACTGCCTGCTTTGATTGAATATTTTCCGTCAACATCTGTAGATGTTCCTGTTGTAGAGCCAGGAATAAATACCATCGCTCCGACAACCGGCTCACCGGTCTGATCCAAAACCACACCAGAAACGGTTATTTCTTTCTCCTGTGCATATAAAGAAAGATTATTGGCGGCCAGACACAAGACAGACACCATACACACCAGCCGATATGCAAGCCGTCTCAATGTCGAGACCAAATTAATGGATTGATTCATTTCCAACAATAATTTAGTTGTTATTACTTATTGTCAGACTTTTCATTTTCTTCTATTGTCACCAATCATCCATTTCAAATCTGCCGCAAAATTATTTTTATTTTTTCATTTTTTCAAATTTTTTAACATTTTTATAACAAAAGAGACCAAAATGAAACAAATCAACAAATAATTTGTTCAAATAAAAATATTAGCATATCTTAGCGGCTTAGATTTTTCATTTCTTCTCGTTTTCATCAGTCATAATGAATAAAGACTTGTTCTGCCATTTACACCTATTAATAATAACAACAGTAAAAGACATTTGCATGAAAGCAATAGGAACCTGGATAAAAGCGACTGCAATCCTATCAATCGCCTTGTACCTGACAGCTTGCACCAAAGGTCCGGAAGAACAGCCGCTGAAGCGAGACACAGACGCTATTCAGCTAACTTATAATGAAGGATCATCAGCAAAAGTGTCTGTAAGATACAACGGACAATGGGAGTCCCGGATTGAATGTACAGAAGAAGACGGGACTCTTGCCGACAGCTGGTTTTCAGTATCCCCGGAAAACGGAAGCGGCAACGGCAGCGATTACCAATTCGTAACAATAACAGCTAAGAGAAACCCCGGAAACAAACGTACGGGAACTCTTCACCTGATAGCAGGAGGAGAATCACACAGTATATCAGTAACTCAGGAAGACGGACATTTTTCCGTATCCGAGCCTGTAATTTCCGGAGTCCTGAAATCAGGAAGCGCTTCAAATGCCGAACTCCTTATAAATTACGACAAGGCATTCGGCGGAGAAAAAGTATCTGTAACATCCAAACTGAGCGGATCGTCACAAGGACTTTCCATTCAGGAAAAATATGAGACAACTATTGAAAAAGAAGGCAACGGAAACATATCCATACCTATCTCAGGTACTCCTGAAACTATAGGAGATGTCATCTGTACCACTATATTATCAATGGACGGAAAAGAAATCTTCAACGGAAATATCACCGCAAGCATCAGCTCTTCAAACGAGATTTTCAACATGGGGTTCGATCTTTTCGTATGGGGAGGAAACTATCCTGAAAACAAGCCCGGCACTACACCACGATCCGACAATAAACAGGCCGGAAAGGAATTTGTCGGCACCGAGCCTGTTGCAGGAACACTGACTGCAGGAACAGACGGAGCACAAGATGCATTCAATACCATGACTGAAGAATACCGGACAAACAGAGGTATTACAGGCTGGTCAGGATCAAAGGTATATGAGCACCCTGGCTACCTTAAAATAGGAACAGGAAGCGCAAGCGGATGGATTATGACGCCTGAACTTGCAAACCTGAGCGCATCTCCTGAAGAAGTCGTAATATCAGTTGATTTCATGAGATTCGACAATGAAGAAGGAACATATATCGTTTCTGCTGAAGGAGCCGGAACCATAAGCAATGGTACTGTAAATACTGCTAACCTTCCTACCCAAAGCAGTTCAGGAGACAGAAAATGGAGGACTCTTACATTTACTGTAAAGAACGCTACAAATAAGACACGAATCCGCATAGGCGCAGAAGGTGACGGAGCAGGATACCGTATCAATATAGACAATATTAAAGTCATGGGTGCGGAAAAAGCCGTTGTCACAGAACAACTCCCTGCCCCTGAAGCAGAGGAAATACTGACGACGCCTTCTGAGAATTCCATAAAATTCATGTGGGCAGCCATAGAAGGAGCTACATCATATAATCTGACACTCGCCTCTCAGGCATCTCCTGAATTCAAAAAAACAGTATCTACTCCAGAATCCAGTTATCTTTTCGAAAATCTGGTTCCAGGACTTTATCTGTTCACAGTACAGGCCGTATATGAGCCGAATCCTATATTTAATTCCGAAATTACGGAAACCACTGCCGGGACCACCGGATTTGTAGCGGAAAAATTGAAGGCTCCACAGAATGTGAAAGTTGAAGACATAACACCTTCCGGCGCAAAAATATCATGGGATATGGTCAACGGTGCCGGAAAATATAAGGTAACCGTAAAACAGGGAGAATCTCCGGTAAAGTCTGAAATAACTGAAAAAACAGAGCTGTCTGTCAGTGAACTCGCTAAAGGAAGTGTATATACTGTCGCAGTCAAAGCACTGGCAGGTACAGGCGAAACAGAACACGAATTCGATTCGGATGAAACTTCAGTCCAGTTTGAAACAACTAACCCTGATCCGCTTTCCGCTCCGTCAGTAACACTGTACCATACTTCATACGGACTTGCAGTAGTAAGTTTCGAATATGATCGGAGCCAGCAGGAAGACACGAAGTTCAGCATACAGCTTTGCAATGCCGGAGGTAGTGTAATCAGGGAATACACAAAGTGGAATTTCAACAAGAAATACACAAAGCACGGTACCAGATTCATGTTCGGAGGTCTTGACTCCAATACTGCATATCAGGTAAAAGTCAAGCGTATAAGCCTTGATGCAAACCAGTGGGAAGATTCTGACTGGAGTAGCAGTCTGTCATTCACGACAAATCAAATGCCTGACAAGTCAGGATATCTTCTTTGGAATGACTTTGACCAGCATCCTTGGGGTGGAAATGGTCCGATGATAGCATTTGGCATTGACCCTAAAGCCAAAGATTCCGAGTTTGATTTCCTAAACTGGAAAGACAATACTTCCTGGAGCATTGCTTCACCTGTAAAGAATATGGATAATCTCGGAAACGGCGTTGGCAAAAACGTTAGCGGACAGAATATTACAAGTAAATACCACGAATTGTTCATGCCTGGCTGGGACAGCGAAGAACTTGGCAAGAATGACAAGGAGAAGGCTACGGGAACTGTCTATCTGTGCGGAGGCATGATGAAATTCGGAACAGGAAGTTCTTACGGAAGGCTGACATTGCCTGCTTTTGCAGAACTTAATGCACCGTCATCACTGGAAATTTCACTCAGCGCAGGACCTTATTGCGAGCCTAACAACGACTCCGGATCCCTGACAGTAGAACCATCCGTCCTTAACGGAGAGACATTCAATATAGAAATACTTTCCGGCCCTGGAACGATAAAGACTGTCGATGGCCAGACTGTCGGCAAGACTCAAACCAGTGTGAAGAACAAGACTCTGTCCGAAATGGACGCAGAGACCAACGGAAGGTTCGAGCTTACACCTCACACTATTGTCATAGAGGGCGCTACTTCAGAAACCAGAATATCAATCTATACAAACGGAAACAGCGACGGACGTATGTGGATAGATGACATCAAGGTAAAAAAGATGTAGTCACTATTAAAATATTCCGAGAAATCAGGAATATTGACACAAAATAAGGGGATGAATTCCAGGTTATGATAATTACATATTAACCTGAAATTCATCCCCTATCTCTTTAAACAACCTGCAATATCAGCGAATCACTATCTGACCATCCCGGACATCTACCTGAATCACGGAATCTTTTCTGACCTTTCCGTCAAGTATGGATTTGGCAAGCATATTCACCAGTTCCCTCTGCATAAGTCTCTTTATCGGACGTGCTCCGTATGCCGGCTCATACCCCCTGGTGCTCATATAATCCTCAAAAGACTTGGTAAATGTCACAGTGACCCCATTCTCCGAAAGACGGCTTTCCAAGTCCCGCATCTGAAGATGCAGGATCTCTCTGATATCCTTCTGGGAAAGCGGCTCAAACATTATTATTTCATCTATTCTCTAAAGGACCTCCGGACGCACGGTCTTTTTCAATATCTCAAGCACATCCTTCCTGCATTCTTCCAATATACTGGACCTGCGCGCAAGTGCCGCCTTTTCTGTCTCAGGATTACTATCCTGCATACCTAAAGCAGGAAGTTTCTCCATATAGCCTTGAATAACATCCGCTCCGACATTTGACGTCATTATCAAAATCGTATTCTTGAAATCCACAGTTCTGCCTTTATTATCAGTAAGACGGCCGTCATCAAGTACCTGAAGCAGAATATTGAACACATCAGGATGAGCCTTCTCAATCTCATCCAGAAGCACTACAGAATACGGCTTCCTACGCACTGCTTCAGTAAGCTGACCTCCCTCATCGTAACCCACATATCCAGGAGGCGCACCTACAAGCCTGCTCACTGAGTGACGCTCCTGATATTCGCTCATATCGATACGCGTCATCATATTCTCGTCGTTAAACAGAAACTCTGCAAGAGCTTTAGCCAATTCTGTCTTTCCTACACCGGTAGTACCCATAAACAGGAAAGAACCTATAGGCCTTTTCTCATTCTGGAGACCGGCCCTGCTTCTTCTGACGGCATCCGCTACTGCTCTTATCGCATCATCCTGACCGACAACCCTTTTGTGCAACTCTTCCTCCATTCTGAGAAGTTTCTCTCTTTCGCTCTCAAGCATCCTTTTCACAGGAATACCGGTCCACTTGGCCACAACTTCAGCGATATCCTCAGGAGTAACAGCCTCTGTGATTATAGGGTCCTTTATATCAGCCTGCTTTGCTGTAAGTTCTTCGATTTTTTTCTTACACTCAGCCATCTTGCCGTATCTTATCTCAGCTACCTTCCCGTAATCACCGGCCCTTTCTGCATTCTGAGCCTGGATTTTATATTCCTCTATTTTCTGACGAGCATCCTGAAGGTCAGAAAGAATTGTCTTTTCCTCTTTCCATTTCTTCATAAGAACATCACGACGTGAATTAAGTTCGGCAAGTTCTTCCTTTATTTTGTCCATTTTCAGAGAAACACCTTCCCTTTTAATAGCCTCCCTTTCTATTTCCAACTGCCTGATCTTACTGTTAAGGTCATCAATAGGCTCAGGAACGGAATTCATCTCAAGACGCAGTTTGGAAGCTGCTTCATCCACAAGGTCTATCGCCTTATCAGGCAAGAATCTGCTCGTAATATACCTGTGAGAGAGTTCTACTGCTGAAATAAGGGCATCGTCCTCTATTTTTACCTTGTGATGGTTTTCATACCTTTCTTTCAAACCTCTTAAGATGGAAATTGACTCTGCCGGAGTCGGTTCATCGACAGTCACCATCTGGAATCGTCTTTCCAGAGCCTTGTCCGCTTCAAAATATTTCTGATACTCATCAAGAGTCGTAGAGCCGATAGTCCTCAGTTCACCACGCGCCAGTGCCGGTTTTAATATATTGGAAGCATCCATAGCACCTGATGACCGCCCCGCTCCTACAAGTGTATGAATCTCATCTATAAACAGAATTATTTCCCCATCGCTGTCCACTACTTCCTTGACAACTCCTTTAAGCCTCTCTTCAAACTCACCCTGATACTTGGCACCGGCAATCAATGCTCCCAAATCCAAAGAATAGATTTTCTTTGTCTTCAAGTTTTCAGGTACATTCCCATCTATGATTTTCTGCGCAATACCTTCTGATATTGCTGTTTTACCGACACCCGGTTCTCCCACAAGAATCGGATTATTCTTAGTCCTCCTGCTCAATATCTGGAGAACCCTTCTTATCTCCTCGTCCCTTCCTATGACAGGATCGAGCTTTCCTTGCGCAGCCTTATCGTTAAGATTGACCGCGAACTTTTCAAGATTTTCCAAACTTTTGTTTTCCATATTCTTTTTCTCCTTTTATCTTTACTTGTACGGCCATCTATAACCTTCAATAGCCGTCTGCTCTGAATGTCGAGCAAACGGCTATCGTCAAAATATATTCCAGCGACCTTTTTATGACATTTTGTCAGTCGCCAAGATTCTCACAGTTACTCTGCCGGAGCGGACTCAGCTGCCGGAGCTTCCTGTGCAGGAGCCTGCTGTGAAGGTGCAGGGAACTCCGGAATCTGCTCTGTAGCAGCCTTTTCCACTTTATCCGTGATATCCATCTCGTTCTTTCCTGAACCAGTGGTAGTAAAAGTAGAAACTACTGAGAACACAAAAATAAACGCTACCAAACCCCAAGTTATCTTCTCAAGGATGTCTGTAGTCTTGCGCACTCCGAAAGTCTGGTTTCCTGCTGTAAAATTGCTGGCCAATCCGCCGCCTTTGCTATTCTGAAGCAAAACAACGAGAGTAAGAAGAAGGCTCGCAATAATGACAAGTACTGTAAGAATAGTAAAAATCACATTCATACGTTATATGTTTTTTTAATTTTTTCAATAAGGGATGCAAAGTAAGCACTTTTTTCTGGATATGCCAAAATTAGTTTCTCATAAATCTGAATGGCATATTCATAGTATCCCTGCTCCTCATAAATCCCTGCAAGTGTTTCTGTATAAAATTCCAAATCCCTTGACCTGTGATCATCTGAAGGTACATTCTGTCTGGCTCTGACTGCGAATTTTGAAAAAATCCCATCTTCAGACTTTTTTACTTTCTCGTATTCCGTCTGAGAAAAATAATCACCTCCTGCCACTCTTGCCGGACGTCTTCCCATAGAACCGGTATCCTTCACTGATTCGCTGGCATTTGTTTCCTGAAACTGTCCGGTTCTTTCGGACAAACACATTCTGATTACCTCTGACAAATCTTTGTCTGAGCAATCCACTCTCTTGACAGAACGTACCAAGTCTGAAATTATCCGGCGGCAGGGAATATACATGGCGGACTCGGAAAACTGCGATTCTCCCCAGTCTCCTCCAAACTTCAACATCCTCACGCATAATTCCTTTCTGGCTGAACCGAACCATGGATACAAATTAATAACACCGGTAAGTTCATCCAGCGACAACTTCTTCAAATCAATATATCTGGTATATTCCATAATCTCCCCTCTGCAAGTAAAGTCAGAATGTTTTACCAATTGGCTACAGTAGCATTGAATATATCCTCTATCAGTTTATCAACAATCTCTTCACACAGCTGGCTTTCTACAGCACTTAGCTGCTGGGTCGAATCAAAATCGGCATAAGCCGAAAATGACTTGTCATCAAAATCGTCTTCAGGATACTTTTTGTTTGCAAAGGATATTTTTACAGTAACCGTAAGGCGGTTCTGCGCAGCCTGCTCATTGGCTGTAATGGAGGATGCTCTTACATCATACCCGGTAACGGCTCCTGTTATCTCCAAATCTCCATCCATATCCACCTGCTCCAACTTGGTAAATTTTCTAAACTGATCTTTCAAGGCTTCTGTAAGGTCATTACTCAAAGTAGGATTTACCGTCAAGGCCCTATACTCTATATAACCTATTGACACAGAATGCACATCCGGCTGTATTGAAGTACCGGAAAAAGAGTAGATTCCGCACGACTGCAGTGACAGGCACACTGACAAGGCCGCAAAAAACGGCAGTATGATTTTCTTCAGCATAACTCAAATTTTCTTATTATTTTCATTTTCGGGAATTTCCATCAACTTCAGCTTTCGGTAAAGCGTTCTCTCTGAAATCCCCAATTCAGCAGCGGCAAGCTTCCTGTTACCGTGATACTTCTCCAAAGCTTTACGAATCAGGCCTGTACCCAACTTCTGCAAAGACAAGTCACTTCCATCCTGCTCATCAGGATCCTCCCTGTCATATGAGCGGTGAATATCCGCTCCGGATTCGACCACCCATCCCGAATCTCCTCCGCTAACATCAAAATCCGTTGCACTGCGGACATCCTGCCGGCTCTCTTGAGACTGCGGGAGCGCCATGACAGCCCCGGAATGACCAGTCCCGCCCGCTATTATACTCTTGAGGTAATCAACTTCCTGCCTCAGCTGATATATCATCCTGATTATAGCTTCCTTTTCACCGGAGGACATACTGTCATCAGAAAATGAAGATTTGACAGGAAGCATATTCGGACTGTCTTTGGGAATATATCTTGAAAGAATCTCCGGACCTATTTCACATCTTTCAGATGAAGACGTAAGACGGCCGGCCTCAAGTGCAGATACGGTCTCTGCAACATTTTTCAACTGACGGATATTTCCCGGCCAGCGGTAGCTTTTAAGCAACGCGACTGCATCAGGTGTCAGAGAAACCTTGCTCATTCCGTACTTTTCTGAAAAATCAGAAGTAAATTTCCTGAACAGGAGATAAATATCATCCTGTCTCTCCCTCAATGCCGGCATAATGACAGGTACTGCATTAAGCCTGAAATAAAGATCCTCCCTGAATTTGCCTTTTGATACGGCATACATAAGGTTAACATTTGTAGCTGCGACAACACGCACATCAGTTTTCAGGACTTTTGAAGAGCCGACCCTGATAAACTCACCTGACTGGAGCACTCTTAGAAGTTTTGCCTGTGAAGCCATAGGCAGTTCTCCTATTTCATCAAGAAACAATGTACCTCCGTCTGCTTCTTCGAAATAGCCCTTGCGCATTTCATTGGCTCCTGTAAAAGATCCCTTCTCATGTCCGAAGAGCTCAGAGTCAATGGTACCTTCCGGAATGGCACCGCAGTTGATTGCAAAATATTTTCCAGTCCTGCGCCTGCTGAACTGGTGTATAATCTTCGGTATATTCTCTTTTCCGACTCCGCTTTCACCGCAAATAAGAACAGTAAGGTCAGTCGGAGCAACAGCAACAGCTATATCCAGCGCGCGGTTAAGCGCTGAATCATTTCCGATTATATCGTATTTATTCTTAAGGCTCTGTAATTCCTGAATTGTCATAATGAGACAAAGTTACTAAAAGGCTGCAAAAAAAATATATAAATGGCTTAAAATTTAAAAATATAACTATCTTTGTACTAATTATGCCTTTAAATATAAAGAAAAGAAAACCATACAAAGCATAATAGAACCAATTAATTTTTATACAGCAATGAAAAAAAATTTCAAGTTTTTATCGGCTGCCATTCTCGGACTCAGCGTTGTCGCTTGTAGTTCCCCTGAAAAAATGGCAGAAATGGCTGAGAACGTGACAGTAAAATGCGATCCGGTCGTTCTCGAAGTCGTAGCAGGTAAAATCAACACAACCGTAGCAGTTACTTATCCTGCTGACTATTTCCACCCAAAAGCTATTCTTGAAGTCACTCCTGTAATCGTTTATGAAGGAGGCGAGGCCAAGATGGAGCCTTTCTTCTATCAGGGTGAAAAAGTGATTGACAACTATAAAGTAGTTCCTTCTGCAGGTTCTACAGTGACTGAAAAGCTCAGTTTCGCTTATGTTCCGGGTATGGAAAAAAGCTACCTTGAACTCCGCAGTGTAGTAAAATACAAAAAGAAATCAGTTGACCTTCCTACAAAGAAAGTTGCCGATGGCGCAAACACTACTTACATGCTTGTTGACAAGTCAGGTAAAGTAGATCTCAAGGCTGACGGTTATCAGGAGATCATCAAGCAGACAGCCGAGGGCCAGATTCTTTATACTATCAACAGCTCTGTAGTTCGCGGAAGCCAGCTCAAATCAGAGTCTATCAAAGATTTCCAGGCTGCTCTTGACGAAATCAAAGCTAACGAGCGCAAGGAAATCATCAGCACTGATATAGTTGCATACGCTTCACCGGACGGTGGCGAGAAACTCAACACAAAGCTTTCAGGAAAACGTTCCGAGACTGCTGAAAAGGCATTCGGTAAAGTTACCAAGAAGCATGAAGTTGATGCTCCAGTAAACGTAAAGAGCATCGGCCAGGACTGGGAAGGATTCAAAGAGCTTGTAGCTCAGTCTGATATGGAGGACAAAGACCTCATTATCCGCGTTCTTTCAATGTACAGCGACCCAGCTGTCCGCGAGAAAGAGATCAAGAACATGTCTGCTGTTTATAAGACTCTTGCTAAAGAGGTTCTTCCTGAACTTCGCCGTGCAAGATTCATCGCTAACGTAGAGTTCACTAACTACAGCAACGAGGAGCTCCTCAAACTTATCGAGGAAAACATCGACATTCTTGACGAGACTGCACTTCTCCGTGCTGCTTCTGTAGCCAAGAGCGAAGATTCTAAGGTTGAAGTTTACAAGAAAGCTATCGAGAAATTCAACAGCGACCGTGCACAGTACAACCTTGCTGTCGTTTATCTTAACGCTGACAAGCTTTCTGCTGCAAAATCAGCTCTCGCAAAGGTTTCAGAGAAAGATGCTGACTACCAGAACGCAATGGGTGTAGTTGCTCTCAGAGAGAACAAGCTTGACGAAGCTGCTAAATACTTCAAGGCAGCAGGTAACGCTACTGCTACTGAGAACCTCGCAGTTCTTGACATTCTTAATGGCAAATATACTGACGCTGCCGCTAAGCTTGCAAACGCAGAATGCTGCAACAACAAAGCTCTTGCATACATCCTTACAGGCCAGCTTGACAAAGCCGCTGCTGCAGTTAAATGTGCATGCCCGGAAGCCAGCTATCTGAAAGCTATCATCGCTGCTCGTCAGGGTAAGGCTGCTGACGTTAAGGCAAATCTTGAGAAGGCAAGCAAAGACAAGAAACTTGCTGAAAGAGCTGCTAAGGATATCGAGTTCGCTCAGTATCGCTAATATCAGGCAATACACGGCGCTTTTGCCGCATAAAAAAGGAATTGGCCCTTGGTCAGTTCCTTTTTTAAGTTTATAGCTTCGAAAGTAACGACAAACTTATAAAACAGATGAGGTAGTCAAATATTCAGATATATAAAATTTATGTAAGTTTGCAACATTAAAAAAAGAACATATATGGATAAAAAATCAAAGAATCTCTATATTACAAGCATTGTCATTTTTGCTGTTGTATTCTTTCTTGGAGCAGGTGTACTTGCATATACTAACTTCATTGCTCCTATGGCCCAGTCTCTCGCTTTTCAGACATGCTACATGCTTATAATGCTTTGCGGCATATTGGGTATAGGATCAAGCCTACGGAACCTATTCGGTATAGATTCTCCAAAAGCGAGGAAAACATCCTTTGCCGTACAGGGAACTGTGCTTGCATGCTGCGCAGGATGGCTTTACATAATATATTTCACAGGTATCCATGCTGATGCTTTTACACAAGCGGCCACATGGATAATGACAGCTGCTACTGTAAACAGACTTATGAACATCATTACAAAGCGCAGGAACTCATAGTTATCTCTTTAACACTTCGTATTCGATATTCATTTCATTGAGTTCCTCTATCAGAGGTGACGATATTGCAATTTGAAATTTCCGGGATAGAAATTCTATATTATATTTAGTCTGCGGGTCATAAATGAACATTGTCAAAGGGATATTTCCCTTATGGCGCTTTATGACCCTGTTTAGACGTTCCCTGAATTCACTGTTAAGCATCAGCGTAGTGATACGCAACGAGAACCCCTTGGTATATGTCTCAGTCACATTTCCAAGAAGCATTATTTTCCTGACTTTGAAACCATAAGGAGGATCACCCATCGTTTTACGGTCTTCCGGCTTACGGAAGTATTTCTCCTCAATGCTGCCTTCAAGAAAAACAGCGGAATTAAGCTGAAGGTAATTCATGAAAGCTTCATAGTCCTTTCCAAATAAAGCGAGTTCATAGCTGCCTTCATAATCTTCTATAACCGTCTTTGCATAGGGTTTGCCAGTCTTGGTCTGCAAGGTCTGTACAGATGAAATATAGCCTGCTACAGACACTTTCATCTGAGATTTTTCGCTTTCACACTTATTTACAAGGGTGTCTATCTCCCCGACACTGTTTGTCGCGAAATTCTCTATTTCAAACTGGTATTTATCAAGAGGGTGGGATGAAAGATACATTCCTACAAGTTCCTTTTCTCTTTTGAGAAGCTCCATAGTATTTTCATCTCCTGTCATTTGAGGCATTTCCGGGCGTTCAGGCTTTGCTTCTTCCATTCCCCAGAACAGGGAGCCGGGCGCGTCTACAGTGTCACGTCTGTAGTTGTCGGCATATCGCAAAAGGGTGTCAATAAACGGTTCGCCTGAAGGACATGGCAGCATGAACTGCGTCCTTGCATACCCGAAGCTGTCAAATGCTCCTGAGTAAAGCAAGGCCTCAAATGCTTTTCTGTTAACAGTACCTGCCATCCTTTCACAGAAATCAAAGACATCTTCAAAAAGACCGTTCTCCTCGCGTTCTGCAATGATTGCCCGCACTATATTGTCTCCGAAACCCTTGATTCCTCCAAGCCCGAAACGTACATTGCCTGCCTTATTTACCGTAAAGGCAGCCCCGCTCTCGTTTATATCAGGGTTAAGGACGGTGATTCTGGACTTTTTACAGTCGTCCATAATCTTTTTGATTTCGTCCATATTGGAGAGATTCCGGCTAAGGTTGGCAGCCTGGAATTCTGCCGGGTAGTGCGCTTTCAGGTAGCCCGTCTGGTAGCTCACCCAGGCATAGCAGGTTGCATGAGACTTGTTGAACGCATATTGGGCAAACTTTCTCCAGTCACCCCATATTTTCTTCAGTACTTTCTCAGGATGCCCGCGCTCTATTCCTCCTTTAAGGAAGAGATCCCTGAGCGACTCCAGAACATCAAGCTGCTTTTTACCCATTGCCTTACGGAGCTTGTCCGCCTGTCCTTTCGTAAATCCGGCCAGTTTCTGCGAAAGAAGCATGACCTGCTCCTGATACACTGTTACTCCGTATGTATCCTGAAGGAACTCCTCCATCTGCGGAAGATCATACTCAATAGGCTCAGTTCCCTGCTTTCTGGCAACGAAACTAGGGATATAGTCAAGAGGGCCCGGTCTGTAAAGGGCATTCATCGCAATAAGGTCTTCAAACCTTGTAGGCTGAAGCTTCTGCAGCCATTGTTTCATTCCTTCAGACTCGAACTGGAACACGCTGGTAGTATCCCCGCGTCCGTAAAGACGGTATGTTTCAGCATCATCTATAGGTATTGCTTCTATGTCAATGTCAATTCCGTGACGCTGTTTGATTGTTGCAAGACATTCCTTTATGATAGATAGTGTGCGCAAGCCCAGAAAGTCCATCTTGAGCATACCTACGTCCTCGATGAAACATCCTTCATACTGTGATACCCAGACATCTTCACCAGTAGCCTTATCTGCAGCCACACTGATAGGAATATAGTCGGTTAAGTCTCCTCGGCCGATAATCATGGCACAGGCGTGCACTCCAGTCTGTCTGATTGTCCCTTCCAGTTTCAAGGCATATTTCAGCACATCCTTTACAAGATCACTTCCGTTCTCAAGTTCGTTCTTAAGTTCATCGACATATTTGAAGCAGTTCTTAAGATTCGGCTTGTATTCTTTTTCTACCGGACCTTTCTTGTACTTTTTAATTACGGTTTTTGTCTGCCCCTCATTTTCAGGATCTTGAACAATCTCTTCCTTCTCTATTATTTTGAATTCCTTGCCAAGTTCCTCTTCTTCATCATATGGCAGTTCCTGGATTTCCTTTACTTTTATATTCTTGTCCG
Organism: uncultured Bacteroidales bacterium; assembly: GCA_900546395.1. GTDB lineage: Bacteria > Bacteroidota > Bacteroidia > Bacteroidales > UBA932 > Cryptobacteroides. Next base: position 43,659 of record URDD01000005.1, read on the forward strand.
GAATCATCTTGGTAAGACGGTTGGACTCTTCAATAGAAAGGTTACTAACCCGCGCAACGTCCTTAATGGCACTTTTGGCGGCCATCGTTCCGAATGTAACAACATGTGAAATATGGTCTTTTCCATATGTCTCTTCCACATATTTGAATACACGGTAACGGCCGTCGTCATCGAAGTCGATATCGATATCCGGCATTGAGATTCGGTCCGGATTTAGGAATCGCTCAAACAGAAGCTGGTATTTGATAGGGTCTATATTTGTGATTCCCAGACAGTATGCTACTGCTGAACCAGCGGCAGAACCACGTCCAGGTCCTACAGAAATGCCGTTCCTGCGTGCTGCCGCGATAAAGTCCTGGACGATAAGGAAGTAGTCCGGGAATCCCATACGGCAGATAGTTTTTAACTCAAAGTCCAGCCTTTCAGACTGTTCTTCGTTTAACTGTTCACCGTATCTTCTCCTTGCTCCTTCGTAACACAAATGGCATAGGTATGCAACGGAGTGAGTGAAAGCCACCCCTCTGTCATTGCCCTTTTTGTCACAACGGCCTTCGTCAATGACTCCCTTGTATTTTTCAAGATAAGTGTCTATGTCTGCCAGAAAAGAATCCTCGATTTTAAAAAGCGGTAGAACATGTCCCCTGTCTATTTCGAAAGGCTCAATCTTGGCAAGGACCTCCAGAGTATTGCTAAGGAACTCCGGGTGGTCCGGAAAAAGGGCCGCCATCTCCTCTTCGCTTTTAAGGTATTCCTGCTGCGTATACCTCAGGCGGTTTTCATCTGCAACATATGCATTGGTAGTAAGGCAGATCAGCCTGTCATGAGCAGGACCATCCTCCTTGTTCACAAAGTGGACATCATTGGTAGCGACAATTTTCACTCCGCACTTTTCTGCAAGGGAGATTATACCCTCGTTTGCAGCCATCTGTCTTTCATATACTTCCTGGGACTGACCTGGAATTTCTGTTCTGTGTTTCTGTACTTCCAGATAGAAATCCTCACCGAAAACACCTTTGTACCATTCTACAGCCTTTTCTGCACCTTCCATATTTCCGGCAATGATGTTTCTCGGAACTTCTCCTGCTATACAGGCGGAGCAACATACCAGATCGGATGCATATTTTGCCAGGACTTCATGACTGACGCGCGGTTTTCCGTAATACATTCCCTCAATATGTCCTGTAGAGACAATTTTCATAAGGTTCTTGTACCCGTTGTAATTCTTCGCCAGAAGGATAAGGTGAAAATATGACCTGTGATCCCTGTCCTTAAGTTTATGGTCATAGTGATTTGACACGTATATCTCACATCCGACTATAGGCTTTACAGAAGGATGCTTTTTCGCAAATTTGAAAAATTCCTTCACTCCATACATATTACCATGGTCAGTTATTGCTATGCCGGGCATCCCGAGCTCTTCAGCCCTGTTGAAAAGGTTTTCTATAGAAGACTGGCCATCAAGTATCGAATATTGCGTATGTACGTGAAGGTGAACGAATGACATATTTTCTAATGATTAGCAGTCGGCAAAGATACGGAAAATAATTGATTCCGTATCTTTGCCGACTGCCTGCCTCTACTGTAATTGTTAGTTTCTTGTACTGAAAGAATAGACTGAATGCTGGGTATATTTCTCGCCTGGACGAAGAATTGCAGAAGGGAAATCAGGGTGGTTAGGAGCATCTGGATAGTTCTGTGTCTCAAGAGCTATTCCTGAACGAATATTGTGTATTTCTCCGCGCTTGCCGATGTCTTTTCCATTCATTCCTTGTCCGGCATAGAACTGGAGGCCAGGCTGGTCTGTATATATTTTCATTTCAATTCCAGTTTCCGGTTCATACAGTTCTGCAGCCAGTCCGAAATCCGAACCTTTGTCAAGACACCAGTTGTGATCATATCCTCCTCCTATCATGATAGGTTCAAAGTCTTTCCTATCCATTCCGGTACCAATGGCAGTAGCTTTGCGAAAATCCATAGGTGTTCCTTCTACAGGTAATACCTCACCTGTCGGAATCAACTCACTATCAGTAGGGGTAAAACTATCTGCATATATTGTAAGCAGATGCGAGTCTGTAGATTTTGCCGAGGTTCCGTGAAGGTTGAAATAGATGTGGCTTGTAGGATTGACTATCGTAGGGGCATCTGCTTCTGCCTCATAGTCAATTATAAATTCATTTTTTTCACTAACTGTATATGTAACTTTAATAGTCAGGTTACCAGGGTACCCTTCTTCACCATCAGGAGAAAAATATGTCATTTCCAGTGACGGATTTCCAAGACTGTCAACTGACTGCCTGGCATCCCACATTTTTGTGGAAAACCCTCCTTTTCCACCGTGAAGCTGATTACTATTTTCATTGATTGTCAGACTGTATTCTCTCTCATCAATGCTGAATTTACCTTTTCCTATCCTATTGCCATATCTACCTACTATAGGTCCGGAGTACTTGTCTCCGGCATTAAGATACGAATCAATGCTTCCATATCCCCAAATCACATCCTTATATGTCCCGTCTGATGCAGGAACCCAAAGAGCTACTGCTCTTGCTCCATAATTTGTGATTTGTGCTGTCATTCCTCCTTTTCCAGCCAATGTATAAATAGTATTCTCTTTCCCGTCAATTTCCTTTAAAAAAGCTTCTTCAGAAAGAAGCCCGATTTGCGGAGAATCAGTACAGGCAACAAATAGAATTGCGGCAGCTGCCGATAAAATAAAGTTTCGTGTCATAATGCAGTTCATTTATAATTACATCGTTCAAAGGTACATCATAAAATCTAATAATGTTGAATTTAAAACAAGTTCTTGCGATGTGGACAAATTCACACATCTAAAAAACAGGGATGCCGAATTCTTCAGCATCCCTGTTTTTCGTTAATTGTCTAAAGAAGGCTATTTCTTCTTCTGATCTGCCTGTTTTGCCTCAAGTCTGCGTGTTACATCATACATAATAGGTGTAGCAATGAAGATGGAAGCATAAGTTCCCACTACGATACCTACTATGAGGGCAACAGCAAGTCCTCTGATCACCTCACCGCCGAAGATTGCGATAGCAATCATAACGACGAGGGTAGTAAGGCTGGTATTCATAGTACGGGACAGAGTGCTGTTCAATGCATCGTTCACATTTATGTCAAACGGAGTCTTCGGATGCAGACTCTTGTACTCTCTGATACGGTCGAAAATAACCACTGTATCGTTGATTGCATAACCGATGATGGTAAGTACAGCTGCGATAAATGTCTGGTCAACATCAAGGCTGAACGGAAGTATTCCCGAGAACAATGAGAAGAATCCGATAACGATGACAGCTGTATGTGCAAGACCTACGACACCGCCGAATCCCCAAGTCCACTTCTTGAATCGCACAGCAATATATGCAAAGATTACGAACAGAGCAATAATCACAGCTATGATTGCATCTCTCTTGATGTCGTTAGCAATGGTAGGACCGACCTTGTCAGAGCTGATGATACCGTTAGGGTTGTCCAGTGTTGACTTGAACTCGTTGATAGTAAGATCTTTCTCGGCAAAGAATCCTTTCAGAGCAGAGAAGAGTATTTCTTCCACTTCTGCATCTACTTCTGTTGACTCTTCACTAACCTTATACTGAGTAGTAATCTTCATCTGACTCTCACCGCCAAACTGCTTGACCTCTACTGCAGATCCGTGTTTTGTATCAGCATCTGCCTTGTCAGCGGCGTTGAAGGCAGCTATAGTAGCCTCCCTCACCTCTTCTGTTGAAACCGGCTGGTCAAATCTCACTACAAAAGTACGACCTCCTGTAAAGTCAACACCGTAGGTAAATCCTTTTGTGAACATTGATACAAGGCAGATAAGGATTACTGCGCCTGAAACAGCGTATGTGATTTTTCTCTTGCCGAGGAAGTTCACAGTAGTGTTCTGAAGGAAGTTTCTTGTAAGTTTGTTACTGAAAGCGATGTTCTTTCCTTTGCATACCCTGTCGTCAAAAATAATTCTTGTAATGAAAATCGAAGTGAGGACAGAGGTAATGATACCGATGATAAGTGTTGTAGCAAAACCCTGTACCGGACCGGAACCGAAGATAAAGAGTACTACACCGGTAAGGATAGTTGTTATCTGACCGTCGATGATGGCTGAATAAGCATTTGCATAACCGTCGGCAATTGCTTTTCCAAGTCCTTTTCCTGCACGGAGTTCTTCCTTGATTCTTTCATATATGATAACATTGGCATCCACAGCCATACCCAGCGTGAGGACGAGACCTGCGATACCAGGAAGCGTAAGGACGGCTCCGAATGAAACAAGAGTTCCGAACAGCAGGAGAACGTTGCACAGAAGAGCAATATCTGCGACGAGACCGGCTCCGCTGTAGAACAATACCATATATATAAGTACAAGTACGAATGCAATCACGAATGAAATCAGACCTGCATTGATGGACTCTGAACCAAGAGAAGGTCCTACAACCTGCTCCTGAACGATTGTTGCCGGAGCCGGAAGTTTACCAGACTTAAGCACATTTGCAAGGTCCTCGGCCTCTTCGAGAGTAAAGTTACCTGAGATTTCAGAACTACCGCCAGTAATTTCTGTATTTACGACAGGATATGAATAAACCATACCATCAAGAACTATGGCAATCTGACGGCCTATATTGTCTTTGGTCATTCTTGCCCAGATGTTTGCACCCTCTGCATTCATTGTCATGGATACATTAGGGTTTCCACCGCTGTTACCATACTGTACGCGTGCGTCAGTAACAACACCTCCGTCAAGCGGGGCTTTACCGTCACGTGAAGTCGCCTTGATAGCTACCAGCTCAAAAGTATTTCCTCCCGGGATATATGCAGAAGGCTTAACTGACCAGTGAGCTTTAAACTCTGCAGGGAAAAGAGCTTCTACCTGAGGAAGTTTGAGCCACTTGTTAATCTTTGCTGTATCTGCATAGTTTGCATATCCTATACATGCTCCCTGAGCGAGACGTCCGTTGTACATTGCAGGCTGGAGGGCTGCAAAAAGAGGATTCTCCTTTTTATACCTCTCCAAATCAGCTGCATCAGCTGCCTGACTCTTGAGTTCCTGAGAAAGAAGAGAATCCGCACTTGCTGTTTCTTCTGTCTGAGCCGAAGTTTCTTCTGCAACGGTATCGTCTGAAAGAAGTTCGGCAAGAGTACTGTTAGCCTCCTGAAGGAACGGAAATATTTCGCTATTTTCATAAGTAGCCCAAAACTCGAGGGATGCTGTTCCTTGAAGGAGTTTTCTTACACGCTCAGGCTCTTTTACACCAGGAAGCTCTACAAGGATTCTTCCGCTGTTTCCGAGTTTCTGAATACTTGGCTGTGTAACTCCAAAACGGTCTATACGATTTCTAAGAACATTGAATGAGTTTGAAATAGCGCTTTCAGCCTCACCTTTAATAACCTCAATCACCTGATCATCTGTAGATTCCGGTTTGATTTTGTCCCTCATTTCGTATGTACCGAATATCTGGGCAAGCCTCTGACCGCCGCCGACTTCTTTCCATGCGTCAGCAAACAGAGTAATAAAGTCATTTCTTGAATTGACGCTACGCTGCTTTGCCAATGCGAGGGCCTGTGTAAATTCAGGCGACTGGTTATTGTCGGCCAACGCCCTTACCAGGTCTTCAAGCTGAACCTGAAGCATGACGTTCATACCGCCTTTCAAGTCAAGTCCGAGATTGATTTCTTTAGTCTTTACATCTTTGTAAGTGTAACCGAAATAGATTTTCTCTGCTGAGATGGAATCAAGATACCATCTGTTGCTTACTTTCTTGATGGAATCAAGCACAAAAGCCCTGTCTGCTTCGGATACTTTGCTGAATGCGGCAGAGTTCTGATAGTCAAAAGCCGCCTTTTCCGCATACTTCTCTGCCTTGTTCTCATGGACGCGTGTCACGAGAGAGAAAGAAAGCTGCCAAAGGCAAACCAGTGCCAGAACTATGGCCACAAAACGGATTGCACCTTTACTTTGCATAATAGTTTTATGTTTTATTAATAGTTATTTCATCAAACAAGGCGGATTGGCACAACTTTTTCTGCCATTCCGACCCGAAAATAGGGCACAAATTTACTATTTTTTTCTTATAAATACACTTTATGTAAAGTATTTCTTATTTTTGTCGTAAAAGAGTGAGAGGGAAAAGAATGAAGAGGATATATTCAAACTTCTTGTTTGTGTCGGCTGCGGTATTAGCAATGACATCTGCGGCCGTCTCTGCCTACGCCGTACCGGGCAGCCAGACAGACACTGTTGTGTCTCAGAAAATACCACAGTTGAAGGACTCTGTAAGAGTAATTGTCCGAAGAGCAGACTCCCTGAGAATGGAGTATCTATTTTCAGAAGCTGCCGGACTTTACTTGGAAGCAGAAAGGATTCTGTCAGCGAAAGCAGTCGCGGCAAATGATTCAGCGACAACCTCAGACAATCTTCCTGGAATAGGAGACACTGAAGAAAATCCACGTCTTGTTTCACCACAGGATTCTCTGCTGCTGACAGAAATAGACATGAAGAAAACTATGGCAGACAACGGTGTCTCCATGATGGAATACATTAGCAGTCCTATTGTCGTTGCCAGACACAGATTCTCAAAAGAAGACTTCTATCTTTATTATCCTCTTCAGGACAAAAGCTGGAGGAAAGCCCCCAATCAGCTTGATACTGCAAAAGAAGCCTCATTCCATAACGCAATCTATATCCCTGAAGGCAGTCAGGAAATCTATTTCTCAGCCGAAGACCAGGATGGAATGCGGAATATTTACTTTACTGCCCTCAAGGACTCACTCTGGACATTGCCGGCTCTGGTAGATGAAAGGCTGACATCTTCAGGCAATGAGGTTTTTCCTATGTTTTCCCCTGACGGTAAAAATCTTTATTTTTCATCATCAGGTCTTTATGGAATGGGTGGTTATGATCTCTACAAGTCTGAATGGGACGAAGAACAGAACTGCTGGGGCGTACCTGTCAACATGGGCTTTCCATACTCATCTCCGTATAATGACTTCCTTTATATTGATACTGAGGACGGACGGTACAGTATCTTCGCCTCAGACAGAGACTGCACAACTGACAGTGTGATGGTATATGTTCTTGAATTCGACAATTTGCCACTCAGAAAACCTCTGGAAGACCCGAGTCAGGCAAAAGAACTTGCAAAACTATGCCCGATAGACGACCCCTCAATGATGAATACAGGAGCTACTGTCGGTGGTGGCATACCAGAGAATATCGATACCCGAAAATATATGCAAAAAGTCAGTGAAGTAAGAGCACTGAAAGACTCGGTATTTACATACGGGCAAACGCTTGATATGCTCAGGTCCAAACTTTCAGACAACTCCGACATGGACATAAGGGACGGTATAGAGAAACGTATCATTAATATGGAACTCAGACTGCCTGTTCTTCAAGACTCTCTTGCACGGGCATCCGAGAGTCTTCAGAAAATTGAGATGGAGTTTCTTTTCAATGGTGTCGCCATTGACCCGGACAAAGTAATGGCCCAGGCTGACCGCGAAGTTGTAGGAGCATCTTCCAACTATGCATTTACTCGACTTTCATACGGAGACGAGATATCTTTTAAGTTTGAAAAACCGGAAAAGAAGTTTGATTATTCCTTTATGATACTGCCGGAAGGAAGGTTTGCCGAAGACAATACCCTTCCGGGCGGCATAGTATATCAGATTCAGATGTGCCTGCTTTCCAGACCAGCGACAGTCAGACAGCTTAAGGGTCTGAGTCCCGTATTCTGGCACAAGACTTCAAACGGAAACTACATCTATCGTGCCGGACTCTTCCGAACATATAACGATGTTCTTTCAAATCTTAACAAAGTCAAGAGGCTTGGCTTCAAGACGGCATTTATTGTCGCCTTCAGTGACGGTCAGCAGATTCCAGTACAGAAAGCAAGGAAAATCCAATCAGAAATAAAACCTATTTTCCAGGTAAATATCGTTCCAGAGGGTACGGATTTACCCGAAATTGCCGTGGCTGCCATACGGCAATATACAACAAAGGACATTGCCAAAAAGGTGGAAGACGGCAAGACTGTATTTACTGTAGGACCTTTTGATTCCGAAGAAGAAGCGGAAAAACTGACAGCATTGGTCAAGTCTGCCGGAATCAATGAAGTTTCCCATATAAAAATTGGAAATTTACAGACAAAATAATAACTTTGAATGCTAACTTTACAATAATATGAGTATGGCATTCATAATTATCTTGACTATTGTCGGACTTGTCCTGATTCTTTCGGAAATATTCCTTATTCCAGGAGTCGGTGTCGCCGGTGCCCTTGGTGTAATTTCCCTCGGCGGAGCATGTTATTATGTCTTTTATGAATTTGGATTCCTTGCAGGCTCTATATTTACTGCGTCGATTGTCACTGTCCTTATAGCACTTATTGCTTATGCGATAAAGGCAAAAGTATGGAAAAAACTTGCCCTCAATACCAACATAAGCTCCAAGGCAAATAATCAGAATGAAACAGTCCTTTCAATTGGTGACATCGGGAAAACTGTCACACGACTGGCTCCTGTCGGGACTGCTCGAATCGAAGGCCGGTCTTATGAAGTGAAATCACTTGAAGGAATGATAGATGCAGGTACGGATGTAGAAGTTGTCCTTTTTGAAGACAACAAGATTTATGTAAAGCCTGTCACTGAAGATTTCTGAAAATAACAACAAAACTTTAAAATATGACAATGATTTTTGTTTGGGTCGCAGTCGCCTTGGTGGGCCTGTCGATTTTCCTGTGGTTTTTCCCTGTGGCACTATGGTTTCAGGCTCTTATTTCCGGAGTCAAGATTTCATTACTGCAGCTTGTTCTTATGCGTTGGAGAAAAGTTCCGCCCGGAACAATCGTTATGGCAATGATTACCGGAACTAAGGCTGGATTGAAACTTGATGCCAACGAACTTGAAGCCCATTACCTTGCAAAAGGTCATGTTCCTAATGTAGTCAATGCTCTTGTGTCTGCTGACAAGGCAAATATTGCACTTGATTTCAAGATGGCTGCAGCTATTGACCTTGCAGGAAGAGATGTATTTGAGGCCGTTCAGATGTCCGTTAATCCAAAAGTTATAAACACGCCACCTGTAACAGCCGTTGCTAAGGACGGTATTCAGCTTATTACCAAAGCCAGAGTAACAGTAAGGGCAAATATCAGACAATTGGTGGGAGGTGCCGGAGAAGAAACTGTCCTTGCGAGGGTAGGAGAAGGAATCGTTTCGAGTATCGGCTCTGCAGAAAGCCATAAAGTGGTGCTTGAAAATCCGGATTCGATTTCCAAGGTAGTACTTAACAAAGGACTTGATGCTGGTACGGCATTTGAAATTCTTTCCATAGATATCGCTGATATCGATATAGGAAAAAATATTGGTGCAGTTCTTCAGATGGACCAGGCAGAGGCAGATAAGAATATAGCCCAGGCGCGCGCAGAAGAAAGAAGGGCAATGGCAGTTGCTCTTGAACAGGAAATGAAGGCAAAAGCCCAGGAAGCACGAGCAAAAGTAATTGAAGCCGAAACCCAGATTCCACTGGCTATGGCAGAAGCATTCAGAAGCGGAAATCTCGGTGTTATGGACTATTACAAAATCAAGAATATCCAAGCTGATACCGAAATGCGCGAAAATATTGCAAAATAACTCTCTGTAAAGCAATCTTCTTAAAATAAATTTGCTTAAACAGAAGATTTGATTTACCTTTGTCATCCCGTTACCGTAAAGGCTGCGGGAGCCACAAAGGTCCTGGTGAGATGGGTGAGTGGCTGAAACCAGCAGTTTGCTAAACTGCCGTACGGGTAACCGTACCGGGGGTTCGAATCCCCCTCTCACCGCATACAAAGAGGTACAAGCAATTGGATTTCAATTACTTGTACCTCTTTTTCTGTCTATGACAGCCGGACTGCAAGATCCGATTTCTGCAGTCCGAGACCGGAAAGTCCATTCAGCGATATAGAAGTATCAATTATAACGAATCATCATACATCGCTATGAATCAGTCGTGAAGTCCTCTTGCCCTAAGGTATGCAAGAAGCAGTTCCGGCCGATCTGTCTGAATCATTTTTGCTCCGAAAGAAATTACCTGTCCATAAACTTCTTCAACTCCTTTCTCCAATGCCGCATCATCATCAAGTCCTCCACACAACGATGCCCACAAAGTATTGACCCATAGCTTGGACCCGCTCCTGACTATCTGCTCCATACATCGGCGCACATCATTATCCATTGTACGCCAGCATACCTCATAAGCTACCTGAGTATCAAGACCTATAGCCAGATACTCGGCAAACAGGTCTTTACCTTGCGGCTTGTTTATGTCAACTATCGGCATATACATCATATTGTGCTCATGTCCGGATAGTTTTTCCCTGACCTCTGCATCTGATTTCTTTCCTTTCATCAGAACCTGATCCGACATATTAAGTCTGTCAACTACAGCCATAGCTGCGTCATAATAATCCCAGGCATGATCCAGATTTACAAGAATCCTGTCTTTACATACTGCCAATGCTTCTTCAAGCGTTGGCATACGAAGACTGTCAGTAACCACTCCATGAGCCCGTTTCAGCCTCATTGACTTTATCTCTGACAATGTATAGTCAGAAACAAGTCCTTTACCTGTCGTTGTACGATCCAGTTTCTTATCATGACACAACACAAGAACACTGTCCTTGGTCATTTTCAAATCAATCTCCACAATATCCGCCCCCATACGTATTACAGACTCAATGGCAGGTACAGAGTTTTCCGGAAAATTCCTCCAGTCTCCTCTGTGAGTAATCACAAGGACTTTATCTGAATTCGGGTCATTAAGGTCAGACAAGATTCTGTCTGACCTGGTACCTTCGCTCTGCCCGCCAGAACAGGAAACAGCCAGAATAAGAAACAAAATTTCAAAAAAGCGCGCTTTCATATATTACAGTAAATCATATTATTAGAAAATCAATATAGCCTTTATAGGATAGTGATCTGAAATAAACGGTCTTTCAGCATATTTCTTCTGAATTGTCTGAAATTCAGTACAAGAAGAGAAACCGGAATAATATATATAATCTATTATCTGCTTGCTTCGTCCCCATCCATTGAATGAGTTAAGGTTGTCCGTTTTTTCCGCATATACCCTTGCATCCTTCATAATCTTGTTGAGATCAGACAGTACAGGATTATCACTTTTAACATTGAAATCTCCTGTAAGGACCATAGGCAGATTGTCCGGATTCATCTCCCTTATATAGTTTACAACAACAGCAAGACCTTCTTTCTGAGCCACTTCGCCGACATGATCAAGATGTGTATTTACATAAAAAAACTTTTTTCCTGACTCCTTGCACTTCATCAATGCCCATGTCGCGGATCTGAAACAAGCTGCATCCCAGCCTTTTGACGGCTCTTCAGGAGTCTCGGAAAGCCAGAATGTGCCCCATTTAAGCAAAGAAATTTTCTTTTTATTATAAAATATGGACATATGCTCTCCTTCAAATTTTCCGTCTTCCCGTCCTACTCCTACACTCTTATACTCATTCATATTTTCTGTTATGAATTTTATTTGGAAGTCCAAAGCCTCCTGAACGCCGAAAATATCAGGCTTGTGTTCCCTAAGCATGTAAATAGTTGCAGGACATCTATATCTCCATGAATTTGTACCGTCATCCGCAGCTCCATATCTTATATTATAAGACATTACACTCAAAGACGCTGGTCCTGACGGTTTTCTGGCATGAAGGCCAAGTGGCAAAAGCATCGCCACGCTTAATAGAAATACAATGATTTTTTTCATAGTACCGGTATATTTAATTTTAATGATAATCAAAATGCGGACGCCCGGGGAAGGCATCCGCAAAGATAGCAATTTTATAACATCTGCCTTTAAGACAGGTTTTCTTTTATTGAATCTTAGAAACTTTTTTAAAATTTAAACAGCTTCTTAATATTTGTCAGACGTTCCGTCCAACTCATCCAATGTTAGTGATTTCTTGTCCATAGATCTCCAGGCGTAGAAAATATATGCCAAGACAAAAGGGATTATAAATGATACTATTGTCATCACCTTGAGTGTAAACTGGCTTGAACAGCTGTTTGCAATTGTAAGTGAACTCTGCAAATCTGCAGTCGAAGGATAAAATGCTGTGCCATTATAGCCAGCAACAAGCAGCAATGCTGTCACTGCCAGTACTGTTCCGGCACCTGTGTACCAGATACCCTTACGGAATTTCTTGGAAGCCAGTGTACGTACAATTCCATAAAGTACCAGAACAACGCCGGCAAGGAATGCTGCCAGTACGACAGGCATTTCAAGAAAATTATTCAGGTATTTATACTTTTCCATATAAACTGTTCCGTCCTCTGCTACAGCAAATCCTTTTGTCACAAGAAGATGTGCCAGAAATGACAAAAACAGTAAAAGGAAACAGAATGCTGCCATCCAAAGCCTCAGCCTCAGTTTAAGAACGATATTCTCCTCTTCAACATTATTTATCAGATATAAGGCTCCTAGAACCATTGACAAGAAAACTACTGCCAGACCGAAACCTACATTCCAGATATTGGTCAATGCTTCAAGTCCGTGCCAGTTGTTTCCCCAGGTACTTATCATCGGAGCCAGAGAATCTCCCATGGCATCCTTGTTCACGACAAAGTCCGAGCCTGTAAAGAAAGTAGCCACAACTACTCCAAGCAGAAACGGCCCCATAATTCCATTTATAGTAAGGAATACCCGGAAAGTGTTTCGGCCAAGAAGGTTTCCTGCCTTTGTCTGAAATTCATAGGAAACTGCCTGAAAAACAAAGCTTATCAGAATCAGGACCCAAAGCCAGTAAGCATTGAAACTAGTACTGTAAAAAAGAGGGAACGATGCGAAGAAGGCCCCACCGAACGTAACTAACGTAGTGAAAGTCAACTCCCACTTTCGTCCTGTAGAATTCACTATCAATGCTCTCTCCTCCTCCCTTCTGCCTGCTGAAAAAATAAATATATTACCTCCCTGCACAAACAAAAGGAAAACCAGAAGTCCGCCAAGAAGAGATACTATAAACCACCAGTATTGCTGTAAAAAATCGTATGCGAACATAATCAGTTGCTGTTTTAGATATTAGACTCACCCGGCTCATCCACTGCTGGACCTTTCTTTATTGCCTTGAGGAGAATGCGTATCTCTATGGCAAGGAACAGGGTGAATACTGCTATAAATACAAAAAATGTTGTTTTTACCGCTCCTGTACTGAGGCTTGAAACAGCGGCATTTACAGGAAGAAGGTCCTGTATGGCCCATGGCTGACGCCCTACCTCTGCCACTATCCAGCCTGCCTGACCTGCAAGATATACCAGCGGAATAGAAAATATCGCCGTCCATTGTAGCCAGGTAAGCTTCTCCATCTTTCCTTTCCATTCTGCCCATAGAACAACAAACATAAGCAGCAAAAGGAAAGATCCAAGACCAACCATTATCCTGAAAGGCCAGTAAACCAGCCATACAGGAGGTACAAGATCATTTTCATCCTTTATATATCCGTATCCGAAATACTCTACGTTTTCATCCAGAACCTTACGTGCCGCTTCTGCTGCCTCCGGATCAGTATCCTTGTTCTCTCTATATGTCTTGAATGCATTGAGGGCAAGTTCTCCACGCTTCATCTTCTCTTCTGCTGAAAGGACCTGATTTCCATCATTGTCAGTATATCCGCTGAGAATGTCATTTATACCCGGGACATAACCGTCCAGATCGTGTGTAGCCAGAATTGACAGCATTCCCGGAATCTCAATTCCAGGAACAATAGAGAACGGAGCTCTCCTGCCTCCATTTTCAAGACCTTCAGCCGCAGCCAGTTTCATCGGCTGGTACTTCGACACATGTATTGCAGAACTGTCTCCTGTAAACATAACCGCCAAAGTGCCGAATATACCGACAACCGCAGCTACCTTTATACTTGCCAACGCAAAACGGACCTCTCTTTTTTTCAGAAGATACCACGAACTTACTCCTATAACGAATATGGAACCTGTCATCCACCCGCTCAGAACAGAGTGGAAAAACTTGCTTACAGCCACAGGATTAAGGGCGACAGCCCAAAAATCAACCATCTCATTGCGGACTGTATCCGGATTAAACTCCATTCCTACTGGATGCTGCATCCAGGCATTGGCTACAAGTATCCACAAAGCGGAAATAGACGCTCCTATACAAGTAAGCCATGTAGATGCGAGATGGAATTTTTTGCTGACCTTGTTCCATCCAAAAAACATTACGGCAAAGAACGTCGCTTCCATAAAGAAAGCCAGAATACCTTCAATGGCAAGCGGAGCTCCGAAAATGTCACCCACAAACCACGAGTAGTTGCTCCAGTTAGTTCCGAACTCAAATTCCAGAATGATTCCGGTAGCGATACCCACTGCAAAGTTTATTGCAAACAATTTCATCCAGAATTTGGCTGCCTTTTTCCAGAAGTCATCTTTTTTAATCACATACAGAGTCTCCATAACTGCCATGATAACAGACAGTCCCAATGTCAGAGGAACGAAGATCCAGTGATAACACGCAGTCAGGGCAAACTGAGCCCTTGACCAGTCTATTAATGCATTTTCTATCATAAAATCAATTGTTTTCATTTGGCAGAAAAACCTGCTCGGTAAGGCGGTCTCCCACAAATTCGCTTTTTTCGCTATCAGTTTTTCCTGAAAGGACAGGCTGGAAGAAGAAAACTCTGAGAACTGCAAAAAGAACGAAAATCTTGAGCAATATCAAAGCCCAAAGTGGGCGGCCCCAGGTCATATCCCTGAAACCGTCCGCATAAAGTCTCCAAACAGAAGAGAATATACCGGATTTCTTTTCCGACATAAAAATTTACTCAGTACTAAAGCACCTTTACTGCTTCAAGTACCTTTCCGTAGTCAGGCTCTGAAGTTATTTCCGGTACCAGTTCCTCATATGCTATCTTTCCTTCTGCATCCACTACTATGACTGCTCTTGCAAGAAGCCCCTTTAAAGGACCCTCTTCTATAGCAAGTCCGTATTTGTCATTTACGCAAGTACACCTGAAAACAGAAAGAGGAACAACATTCTCTATTCCTTCGGTAGTACAGAATCTGGACTGTGCAAAAGGAAGGTCCTTTGAGATACAGAGTACCACCACTCCGTCAAGAGCGGCAGCCTCCTGGTTAAAGCGCCTTACAGAAGCGGCGCAAACAGGCGTATCCAAACTTGGAAATATATTCAAAATAACTTTTTTACCTTTGAAATCGGAAAGATGGACTACCGAAAGGTCTCCCTTAATGCCGCCGAACTCAGGAGCCGGCCCCCCTATCGTAGGCAATTCTCCGCTAAGTCTTACCGGAGTGCCTGTAAATGTCACTGTTGCCATAATATAAACGGTTTTCTGCCCGGTCGTACCGGATATCTAATATTAAATTATTCAAAAGTAATAATAATTCCTTTATTTTCCCCAGAAACCTGCCGAAATTTCCAAGAAGTCATTTAAAATTTTTTATTTGTTTTTTTTAGAGTTATTTTTGAGTGTATTTTTTGCCCTCGGGCATCAATTGTTGATTTATGGCAGAAGAGAAATTTTCAGACTTGGGCCGGATAGAGGCTATAGAAAAACTGTTTGAAGGAACCGGATACACACCTTGGACCGGATTCTGGACGGAAAGTGAAGCAAAAGGTAATATAACACACCATTCTGCGAGGCTTTTGCTCGAAGGGATTGACTTCGACCTCACTTATTTTCCTTTAAAACACCTGGGATACAAAAGTGTAATTTCTGCAGTCGGAGAACTCTATGCATCAATGGCTGCCCCAAAGACCCTGGCTGTTACATTAGGCATTTCAGCCAAACTTGACTTCAGACATATCAGACAACTGTGGGAAGGGGTTGTAGCTGCGGCAAAACAGCACAGGCTCAAACATATCTCCCTGGATCTGACGCCATCTCCAAACGGACTCTGCATTGCAGTCTCAGCAACCGGAGAAACATCATGCCTGACAGCAAAACGCAGACCTGCAGCCAAAAGCATGGATCTGATTTGCATTTCAGACAATCTCGGAGCAGCATATATGGGAATGCAGGTCCTTGAAAGAGAAAGGCGCAAATTCGACAAGACAAAAGACGACAGCATCCAGCCTGACTTGAAAGACTACAGACATCTTATAGGCACCTACCTGAAACCAGAGCTGAATCCTGACACCGTGAAACAGCTGGAAGATGCACAGATAATACCGTCATTCGGATACTTCATAACAAGAGGGCTGTCAGACACAGTAAAAAGGCTTTCCCGGGATAGTGGCCTTGGTGCAAAAATATATGTAGATAAAATACCGTTTCCTGGAAATATGTTTGACTTGGGCAAGGAAATGGACATAGATCCTATTTCTGCTGCTCTCAATGGAGGGGATGACTTCAAACTGCTTTTCACAATACCTATCGGCTGTCATGACAAGTTCCGGCACGATTTCCAGACATTCGACATAATAGGCCATCTGGCAAAACCTGAAGCCGGTGCTGTAATTGTCACTCCGGAAGGTGTCGAACTACCGCTGAAAGCTCAAGGATGGCAGTAAGATAATAAAAGAAAGTAGGGCGGTCAGGAACATCAGACCGCCCAACATATTTCAATCTCTCTGGCAGACGAGAGGTATGGAT
>URDD01000006.1 GCA_900546395.1 uncultured Bacteroidales bacterium
TGTAATTTCTATTCCGGCCGAGGAAGTTGAGCTTGAAGTCAACTGTCTCGGTTATGTATCACAGAAAGTCAAAGTTTCTTCTGTCCAGTCTAAAGTGCATATTGTCCTTCAGGAAGACAATATGCTCATAGAGGAGACAGTAGTTGTGGGTTATGGTACTCAGAAAAAGGTAAACCTGACGGGAGCTATTTCTGTTGTGGATTCGAAGTCTCTTGAGGGCAGGTCTGCACACAACCTTTCCACTATGCTGCAGGGATCTGTGCCGGGACTTAATGTCTCTACTTCAAGCGGAGTGCCGGGAAGTTCAGCCAGTCTGAATATCAGAGGTATAGCATCTATCAGCGGTTCCTCTACATCTCCTCTTGTACTTATTGACGGTGCGGAAGGTGATATCTCAAGGGTCAATCCGAACGACGTGCAGTCAATATCGGTCATCAAGGACCTTTCTGCTTCTGCAGTCTATGGAGCCCGTGCTGCTTTCGGTGTCATTCTCGTAACGACCAAGCAGGGAACTGCAAATGACGGACTTGCAAATGTAAGGTTCAGCGCACGCTGGGGTTGGGAAGAGCCTACGACATCTACCGATTTCATTTCAACAGGTTACTGGGGTACATATATCCACAATATGTTCTGGAAAAATTCAGGCCTCGGAAAATACATCGACTATAATGACGATGATATGGCCGAACTTCTTGCCCGTGTAAATGACAAGGTTGAGGATCCTTCCCGTCCTTGGGTGACAATCCAGAACAGAGGCGGAAAAGAGAAATATGTCTATTATGCCAACACAGACTGGTATCACGAGCTCTTTACTGACCGTCATCCTACCCAGCAGTACAACATTTCTCTCAGCGGAGGAGCAAAAGGTATCCGTTACTATCTGTCAGGAGCTTTTGACAAACAGGTCGGTATCCTGAAGCAGAATCCTGACAAATTCAGAAAATACAACCTCAGGTCCAAAATCGATTTCGACATTACAAAATGGGCCAAACTTTCAAACAATACTGCATTTTACAGTTCGGCTTACGATTATATCGGTGTAGGCGGTGTGGAGAATGCAATTGCATATAGTGCCACCCATGCATTGCCGATGTTCCCTCTTAAGAACCCGGACGGTACGTGGGTGGGACAGTCCAGCTTTATCATGACAGGTTCCGGAAGAGTCTGCAATGGAAGGCATATTGTTTTCGGAGATGCCAGCAACATAAATAAGGAGAACAGAACAGATTTCTCGAATACTACAGAACTGACTATTACTCCTATAAAATCGCTGAAAATAGTAGGAAACTTCACTTATAGGATTTATCAGGACAGAAATACCAACAGAACTACCAATATCGTAGGTTCTTCAGGTCCGGGGCAGTTTGACATCTATACTACAGGAGCAGGACTTGACGCATTGGAGGAAACAGTAAAGACCTGGAACTACTATGCTACCAATGCCTATGCTTCTTATGAGGAGACTTTCGGAGGAAAACACCATTTTTCTGCGACTGCAGGTTTCAACTACGAGACTATGAGACGCAAGGATATCAAGGCCGTAGGTCAGAATTTCCTTACAAGAAGCCTGAGTGTCATTGATCTCGTAGGTCCTAACGAGAACGGGGAAATCATCACATCAGTAAGCGGAGGCCAGACTGCTTATGCTCTCGCAGGTATATTTGCAAGGGTCAACTATGATTTCAAAGGAAAATATCTTTTCGAGGTGAGCGGACGTTATGACGGTTCATCCCGTTTTGCCAAAGGTTCACGCTGGGGTTTCTTCCCGTCTGCATCATTGGGATGGAGGATTTCAGAGGAGCCTTGGGTCGATCCTAACCACAAAGTCCTGAGCAATCTCAAGTTGAGGGCTTCTGTAGGTAGCCTGGGAAACCAGAATGTTTCCAACTTCCAGTATATCAGACTTATCACTCTTCATAACTTTGCAGGTATTACATTCGGAGGAAGCAATCCTGACAAATACGCAAGCATCTCGTCTCCTAATGCATCAGACCTTACATGGGAGACTTCACAGCAGTACAATGTCGGTATTGACGCGTCATTCCTTAATGACAGGCTGAGTCTTACTGCCGAAGGTTATATTCGTGATACTAAGGGAATGCTTTCTGTAGGTATGGATCTTCCCGGAGTCTATGGTGCAACAGCTCCTAAGACCAACAGTTCAAACCTGCGCACTTCCGGATATGAAATTTCCCTCAGCTGGAGAGACCAGTTCAAGCTTGCAGGAAAGCCTTTCGGATATTTTGTAAAAGGATCAGTCAGTGACTATAAGTCAGTTATCAAGAAATACTTCAATCAGGACAAGTCTCTTGCTGCCGACCCTCTTTACTATGAAGGTATGAGAGTAGGTGAAATCTGGGGATTTGAGGTGGACGGACTTTTCCGTACGGATGAAGAAGCTGCTGAATATACTTCAAATGTAGATATGAGCTACTTTAATATGAAGTATCTTCCTGACGGATGGAGGGCAGGAGACCTGAAATACGTTGATCTTGACGGTGACGGAAAAATCAGTATCGGAAGCAACACCGTCGAAAATCCAGGTGACAGGAAGATTCTCGGTAATTCACTTGCAAGTCTGCAATATGGATTTACAGTAGGTTTTGACTGGATGGGCTTTGATGTTTCGGCTTTCTTCCAGGGAACAGGAAACCACTATTGGTATCCTGTCAGCGAGGCCAGAACATTCTGGGGACCTTACGGCGGAGGTTTTGCAACTTATGTTCAGGAAGATATAATGGACAAGATGTGGTCAGAGGAAAATCCTGACGGATATTTCCCTCGTCCTCGCGCTTACTATGCTTCAGGATCGGCTACTGCACCTCTTTCTGTCGTAAACAGCCGTTATCTCCAGAACAGAAGGTACTTGAGGTTCAAGAATCTCACGGTGGGTTATACTATTCCTGAAAATGTGACAAAGAAAATAGGTATTGAGAAAGTAAGGTTCTATTTTATGGGAGAAAACCTTGCATACTGGTCACCTTTGAAGGCAATCAATCCTACGATTGATCCCGAAGGAGCTTATACGAGGGTTGACAGTTCAGGAAAGACTACAGACTATAACAGAATGTGGTACCCTTGGCAGAAAACATTTATGTTCGGTATTGACATTACATTCTAAGAAGTGTTGGACCTATCATTAAAATTTTTTGACAGAATGAAACCGAACATGAAAATCTTTGATATATTTTCACGTAAGTGAAATATCAGACGATTTTCATCGTGAGAGTGAACGATAGCGAACGTCTATCAGACTCTCATAAAAATTTTATAAAACATAAAATTTTTTGACAGAATGAAAAAATATTTGATAATATTTGCTGCGGCAGCGCTCGGATTCTCATCCTGTGATATGCTGGATCTCTATCCTGAGTCAGATTTGTCTCCTGAGACATACTTCCGCAACGAGACGGATTTGATTTTGTTTTCAAACCCGCTGTACAACAACCTGCTGGACAAGAATGTGTTTTCACATACCAGCGACCAGTATCTGAACAAGACACTTTCAGACGAGCTTCAGGGCGGTTCTGCAAGAACAGTTCCTGCCAGCGGCGGCGGCTGGTCGTGGGGTGACCTCAGACGCATCAACACGATGCTTGGAAATATAGGTAACTGTGAGGATGTGGATGTCAGAAACCATTATACAGGTGTGGCAAAATTCTTCAGGGCGTATTTTTATTTCGAGAAAGTAAAAAGGTTCGGAGATGTTCCTTGGATTGACAAGGAACTCGGTTCTTCAGATGAGGCGCTTTATGCACCTCGTGACAACAGGGAGACTGTCATTACCAATATGCTCGCTGATCTTGATGAGGCGACAAGCGAAGGGTTTCTTCCTGCCGAAAAGAGCGCTTACAGAGTTAACCGCTGGGCAGCTCTTGCTCTCAAGGCTCAGATTTGCCTGTATGAAGGAACATTCAGGAAATATCATACAGAAATGACATTCCAGGGAAATACTGCCGAGTATTATCTTGACCTTGCAGCAAAGGCAGCGGCTGAGATAATGGATCAGGGACCTTACAGCCTTTATTCGACAGGCAAGCCTAATGAGGACTATGTGAACCTTTTCGCGAAGGAGGAAGCTGACCCTAACGAGTACATACTTTCAAGATGCTACAGCAGTGCCGTGCAGGTATTTCACGATGCATCTACTTATCCTACAATGGCTTCTCACGGTATGCCGGGAATGACAAAGAAGATAGTTGACAGTTACCTTATGGTTGACGGAACAAGATTTACTGACAAGGAGGGATGGGAGACCATGCAGTTTGCTGAAGAAGTCCAGGGTCGTGACCCGCGCCTTGCCCAGACTATCAGGACTCCGGGGTACAAGATGATTGACTCAAAACTCAAGACTTCTGTCGATTTCAGTACAACAAGAACCGGTTATCAGCCGGTAAAGTTCGTGATGTCGGCAAGTGTCGAATCTGCACATGGAACAGGTGACAAATCTACAAATGACCTTCCTATCTACAGGTTCGGTGAGATTCTTCTTATCTATGCTGAAGCCAAGGCTGAACTCGGGACTCTGACTCAGCCTGATCTTGACAACTCTGTCAATCTTCTGAGAGACCGAGCAGGTATGCCGCATCTCAAACTTCAGGATGCAAATGCGAATCCTGATACGAAATATCTTCTGAACCCGGAATACGGATATAGGAATATAACAGGGGCGAATGCCGGCGTCATCGCTGAAATCCGCAGGGAAAGGACAGTGGAACTCGCACAGGAAGGGAACAGAAGATGGGACGACCTTATGAGATGGAAAGAAGGAAAGTGCATTGACCAGAAGATGTATGGCCCGTATTTCCCCGGACTTGGAGAATATGACCTTGACGGTGACGGCAAGAATGATGTATATTTCTACACGGAAGGCAAACCTAAGCCGGAGATGGCAAGTATAAAGATAGGTGAGGAAGGTTATTTCTCTGAAGGAAATTCCGGATATTATGATCCTTTCCAGAAATTTGCACATACGTTCAATGAGCAAAGGGATTATTTCTATCCTATCCCGAGCGGCGAACGCTCTAAAAACCACAATCTGACCCAGAATCCGGGTTGGGATGACGGTCTTGACTTTTAACCTTTAAAATTCTTGATATGAAACGCAATAAATTCATTTATAGCGCAATGGCACTTCTGGCTTCTCTGATACTTCCGACAGGTTGTGTCGAGGAGCAGAGTCCGGAAGCTAATGCTGTCCAGACCAAAGAGACAGAAGTCGTTTTTGCTGCCAGGAATGCAGAGCCGCAGACCATTTCTGTTTTCGCGGATGGCGAATGGCTGGCAGATGTTACAGAGGACTGGATAGACCTGTCGGTTATGTCCGGTGACAAAAATACTGAGGTTACCATATCCGTGACCGGCGACAATGTCGATGCCAAAGGTGCGCTTAGAGCCCCGAGGACTGGAACAATTACGTTCAAGGGACGCTCTGAAGAGAGAATCGGTGTAGTCACTGTAACTCAGAAAGGAGACAATTATCTCGGAATCAATGAATATACTGTCACAGAGGTTTACAATGACTTGAAGGATGAAGACAAGTTCAAGATATCAGAGGCCTCTGTTATGGCTGTTTCAGACGGAGGTTTTGTCATTACTGACGGTACTACCCTGATGTATGCGGAAGGTGGCAGTGAGATCTCTGCCGGTGACAAGGTTTTTATGAACGGCTCGAAAACTACGATAGGAGGAATACCTGCTGTCAAGGCAGATGAAGTGGAGGTACTTTCCAGTGAAGAAGTCAAGTATCCGGAGCCTGAGTCTATAGGGCAGGATATGCTGGGAAAGGTTACCTATGTCAGTCTTGACGGTACTCTTCTCGGATCGACTCTGATTCTTGAAGAAGGCAAGGGAAATATACTTGATGCCCCTGAATCATTCGGACTTGCAAAGCTCAATGTTCACAAAGTTACTGTAGAAGGTTACTATGTGGGAATGATTGACAAGCAGTACAGTATGGTGCTTACGGCAGTAGAGGATAAGGGAGCTGACAATACTATAGGACAGTCTATGCCTTATAAGGATGATTTCTCATGGCTTGCGCCTTTTATCGAGCAGGCAAATGCGGCGCTGGATCCTGCAAATAAGATTTCAGACTGTGTTGCAGGTGCTATTTCAAGTGCGGATGGAGCTGCCAATATTTACACAACTCTTGTTGACAAGGGTGTGAAGGTGCTTGACGAACTGAGGCTGAGGGGTTATACTGATTTGAATCCGGATTTCAAGACCATATATCTTCAGGATGCATACTTTAAATTCGGAGCTGGCAAGAAGCAGTCAGGTCTTACTCTTCCGCTGATGAAGATGGATGGAGCACAGGATATCGTCGTAGCTTTCAAGTGGTGTGCCCATATCGGCGGTTCAGGTGCTGTTGACGATACGGAAATCGTTCTAGAGATTGACGGACCTGGTACTGTCGTGACAAAGGCAGGAACTCCTGATGCAAAAGTCAGCGATCCTGTAGCGAACACTCAGAAGACAGGGGAGATGTTCTGGCAGGATGTCTCTTTCAAGATAGAAGGAGCGACCACGGCTACATCCATTTCATTCCGTCCTTCGGTATTCGGTTCTCCTGAGGCCCAGGAAGGCGGCTACTACAGGTACTATGTAGATGATATTGAGGTGATGCTTGCTGCTGATGCAGTTCCAGCAAATATAACGGTAGCAGGAGTGGAAGACAACCTTATTACATTCGAGGGTACTCCTGAGGCTCCGTTTGAGTTCGAAGTTACAGCCGATGCAGATTTCTCAGTTTCATCATCAGTCAAGTGGCTTACAGTAGAAAACGGAGAAGGACTTGCCGGTGAAACAAATAAAGTAAAAGTAACTTGTGCTGAAAGCGACCTTAGCACTCTCCGCAAGGCAGAACTGACAGTAAAGGCAGGTATCACAGTGAAGAAAATCCAGGTGGTACAGTCTTCTGCAGGTGCTGCAATTGATCCGTTCATTTCTCTGACTTCCGGCAACTCAGTGTCGGTTCTCGGTGAAGGTGAAACTGTCAAGGCAAAAGTTCAGTCCAATACTGAATATAAGGTTGAAATTCTTGCTGACTGGATTTCTGAAGAACAGACACCTGCTACTCTTGCCCTTGTAGATGTGCATGAGTATTCATTTAAGGTAAAACCTAATCTTACAGGTTCTCCACGTTCCGGCGAAATCAGATTCTTCAACGAGGGTCTGAATATAGAGACAGTACTGACAGTGAAGCAGGAGAATTTCGAGCCTAGGATAACGGTGCAGAATGCTTCGTCGGTGTTCTGTGCTCCTGCAGCCGGAGCATATAAGTATGATGTTGACAGTAATATACCTTTTGATATATCTTCTGACAGTGATTGGATTGTCCTGTCCGCATCTTCTGGCCAGTCAGGCGTTTCTGTCCTTGATGTAAACATTTCTTCAAACGCAGGTGCTCTCAGGTCAGGAAATATCATTTTCAGCAATAAGGAGTATGATTACACTTATTCATTGGGCGTGACACAGTTGGGTAATACTGTCGTTTTTGAGGATGACTTTTCATGGCTTTCTTCTTTGGTGGGAGAGTACAATTCGGCAAATCCAGGCAATCCAATAGGAGATTCGGTCAAGAGCCAGGATTCAGGCGCGAATGCTCCGAATGCTTATACGACAGAGCCGTTTGCTTCGGGATTTCCAGCAGCACTTGCGCAGGCCGGCTATACGGACTTGAATCCGTCAGGAAAGGTATTGTACCCTCAGGATATGTATCTCAAACAGGGTAAGACAAGCGTACATACATCCCTGAAATTTTCTCCTTTCAACGAAGCTTGCGACGCTGTCCTGGAGTTTGACTGGTGCGCCCATATCCAGGGTACTGGAAAGGTGGATCCGGTAACATTGACTGTAGTTATTACAGGGGACGGACATTTTGAGAATGGAACAAAGTACAGCGATCCTTTGAGCAATACACAGCAGCAGGGAGAAATGTTCTGGACGCATTCTTATGTTAAAATTATCGGTGCGACAGCAGGAACTTCTATCAACATAGTCTATACTGACTGCCTGGACAAGGCAAGCGGGTCTTATGATTTCAAAGTCAAAGGAGCTCACCGCTGGCATTTGGACAATGTGAAGATATCCAGATAACAGGCTTTGTCAGAAACTGATTGAACTTTTTAGAGACAAAAATTCAAGCGGTTTCCAAATGAAGATATTAGCAGAGGGCGGCCCGTAGGTCAATGACTGAAAGGTCGCCCTGCTTATTTTGATTTTACTGCAAGTGAAGGTTTGTGGTTGTCGAAACGAAACTTTTTATAACCAAGTGGCTTTTGAATCGAAATAATTTGTACATTGCAAAAATTTTGGGGATAATATAACTATATCATATTATGAACAGACATTTGATGTTGGGCGTTTTGCTTTCCCTCTCTGTGGTAATGGCTGAAGCCAGAGAGGTGACAGGGTCGGTAAAATGCGGCAAGGAAAAAATTGAAGGAGCTGTAGTGACTGACGGAAAAAATTTTGCAGTCACTACCGGAAAAGGAAAATTCAGGATGGATATATCCGATGATGCGGATTTTGTCTATGTAATTACACCGGGAGGTTATACCGCTTCGTTTGAAACCGGTTCACCAGCTTATTTTTTTAAAGCGGCAGGCCGTAACAAGTTTGATTTTCAGCTGGTAAGGACATCTGACTCTAAAGACTATACTTTGGTGGCAATAGCTGATCCGCAGACTCAGCATGAGAAGCATTTTGAGAAATTCCTTAAAACAGGTTATCCTGATTTGTGCAGGACAGTGGCGTCTTATAAAGAGCATACTCAAGTCGTAGGACTGGCACTTGGAGATATCTGCTGGGACTCCATGCATATTCTTCCTATGTATAAGGAAGCTGTCGCAAAGACAGGAATTCCTTTCTATGCTGTGATAGGAAATCATGACCATCAGAAAGACCTTCAGGGAGACCATAGCACATCATCAGCTTTCAGGGATATTTTCGGACCGGAAAACTACGCATTCGGAGTGGGAGATGACTATGTCATAGTATTGGACAATATAATTTATGACACACAGAAGAAATATGTAGAAGGTTATTCCGATGATGTTCTGGCATGGGTAAAAGGTCTTCTTGAATATATCCCGTCAGATTCGCATATCTATATTGCGCAGCATGCCCCTTTCATATATTGGTTCAAGGATTATTCCTATGCCTTCAACGGTGAAAATCTCCTGGAAATGCTCCGTGGCCGTAATGTTACCTTTCTTTCAGGGCATACGCATATAAACAACAATATGGACATAGCTCCCGGAATCAGAGAGATGAATGTGGCTGCGATTTGCGGGACATGGTGGGTTACGGATCATTGTAATGACGGTACTCCTGCGGGTTATAAGGTGATAGAGAAACGTGACGGTAAAATATCGTCATATTACAAGTCAGTAGGTCATGACAGGGATTTTCAGGTAGAGGTTTTCAAACCGGGAGAGTCCAGACTTCACCCTAACGGAGTAGTCGCAAATGTATGGGACTATGATTCTTCCTGGACTGTAGAATGGTTTCAGGACGGCAAGCCGATGGGTGCAATGAAACAGGTTCTTGATTATTCTCCTTATTTTGCAAGAGAAATCAAAGCCCGCTATCTTGACAGGGGAAAGAAAATACCCGGCTACAAGAATCCCCGTCCTAATATACATTATTTCCTTGCAGAGCCTGACCAGTATGCTAAGACTGTGACTGTGTCTGTAAAGGCACCTGACGGAAGGTCATGGAAATATGATGTAGATATGGGGAGCTATATAGATCTCCAGGCTCACAGAGGAGGTGCAGGGCTTATGCCTGAAAATACTGTTTCCGCGATGAAGACTGCTCTTGATTTGGGAGTAAACACTCTGGAACTTGATCTTCAGGTGAGCGGTGACGGAAAGGTAGTGGTCTCCCATGATGCCTATTTCCACTCACGTTATGCTACCAGACCGGACGGAACGGAAGTGAGAAAATCAGATCCTAAAGAGTATATCTATACTATGCCTTATGATTCTGTGGCAAAATATGATACAGGTTTGAGAGAGAGTACTGTGTGGCCTGAGAAAGCCTGTGTGGCAGAGCACAAGCCATTGGCTGACGAATTGCTTGACTTTACAGAAGATTATGCACGTGAAAACGGCCTGACCATGCCTCGTTATAATATTGAAATCAAATCCAAGGCAGGAAAGGGAGAAGGTGTTAACTGGCCTGAATACCATGAGTTTGTCGATAAATGTATGGAGCTGTTGCTGTCAAAGAATCTTGGTGACAGACTTGTTGTGCAGTGTTTTGATGTCAGAGCCCTGAATTATATGCATGAGAAATATCCTCAGGTAAAGCTTTCTTATCTTGTAGATAAAGACGATGTCGATTTTGAAGCATATATGTCCCTGCTGGACTTTACTCCGGAATGGCTGAGTCCTCACTTCTCCACGGTGGATGAAACCCTTTGCCGGAAAGTCAGGGAAAAGGGAATGAAGATAGTTCCCTGGACAGTCGATGAACCGTCGGATATAGAGCGAATGGCGGAACTTAAAGTAGATGCCATCATTTCCAACTACCCTGACCGCCTTCTGAAAATCATCAGGGGATATTAGGAATAAAACAGTTTTGAGTACATGATGCAGCGCGTCGTAATGGGCAATCCTTATATGATTGCACCATTATGGCGCGCTGCTTGGTACCGCAGAGATACCTTTTCCGTACCTAATGCAGTTCGAAGACATCCGGCCGTTTGTTTTAAATAGAGAAATTATATAACTTAACGCTTAGCTAATATTTACAATAAGTAAGATGGTTCATCAAGTTATGAAGGCTAGGTTTGTTGAATTATGTTTTATCATATTATTACTGTCTTGCAGTAATACGGCATACAAAAAAGTCAACTCAGATATATTGACATTGAGTGACTACAATATTTGTGAGTGGCAGATTCTACGATAAGTAATTTTAATGTTGTAATATGTGATATTTAATCTTTGCATTGTATGAATATCTTCCTTAAGACTTTTTTTCTTTATGCTGCAGCTGTACTTTCAAGTTGTTCTCAGAATAAAAACGGAGCATCTGAAACAATCCCGTTTGCCGGCAGTACGGAACTGGCATTCAGTTCTGTGGGGAAATTTTTTGCAGATGGGCATTTTATAGTTCCGGATATAAGTGGAGACGGGTCATATTTGTTTTCATCACCTGAGCAGGTAATATTTCATAATAGAAAATTATATATATCTGACGGATGGAGAAACGGAAAAATATTGGTTTTTGACTTTGATGGCAATCCGGTAACATCTTTGGACAGGAAAGGCCGTGGAGACGGTGAATATTTGCAGATTTCTCACTTTGATATTGATAAAGATGGTAATTTTTGGATTCTGGATGGAAGAAGGGACAGGATCCTGAAATATAATCAAGACCGCCTGCTTATAGCTTCTTTCGATCTTGAATGTCAGGTAGATAAAATCAAATGCCTTGACAATGGAAACCTGTTGCTGTCTACAGCTTCTTGGGATAATTCAAAATATAAGGACAAGAGTGTTTTGCTGGCAGATCCAAATTTGAATATCATTTCATCATTTATTGACAAACCTGAAAATACGGATCCCAATTTCATGTTCCCGGCTCAGGGTTTTATCGGCACTGGTACAGGCATTTTATATCATGTTCCGGTGGATGACCATATATACAGACTGTCATTTGAAGGTGAACTGGAACAGTCTTATTTTATTGATTTTAAAGGAAAATCGATTCCTGAAGATTTCAGAAGTAACATAGAATCTCATTATGACGAACTTGAAAGATTCCTGACATTGGTCAATTCAGTTTATATTGATAAAGATGTGGCTCTAGGGTCTGTGTTGTATGAAGGAGACGTGAAAGATTTTATCATTGACAGGCAGAATGACAGGCTGTATTTGAGTGACGAGCCATATGACAGTATGCATTTGGTAGGGATTTCAGGAAATTATGCTGTATTCTATATTCCGGCAGGATATTCCGGAGAAATCCCGTATATGCCTGATTCGGTCAAGGAGGAGTACGACCTGGGAAAAGATCTTTTCTTAATTTTGGATATCAATGCAATAAAATGAGGATACTATGAAATATTAATAGTTGGATATTGTAAGTGTTAATTGCGATGAGAAAGTTTTTATCAGTGATGCTTGTTCTTTTTCTGGTTGCATGCAACCAGAATTTGATGCTCCGGTTTGGACGGATGATGCATTTGAGTCCCGTACAGTCAGTGGTACACTTGTAGATTTAGGAGAAGATAAGCCAATCGGGATTTCAGGAATATTCCTATGTGATTCCATTATACTGCTGAAAGCTTCTGTACGAGATTTTCCACAGCAGATTCATGCTTTCTCTCTGTCGGACAATTCGCTGCAAGGAAGATATGTGGCAAAAGGAAGAGGTGATAAAGAGCTTTTGATTCCCATCATTAAAGACAGGTTCCTTCCGGAAGAGCAGTCAGTCTATATCTTCGATTTAAGTAAAGGCTGTTCTTATGCTTTGGATCTTAAGGCATCCATTTCAAGTCATTCAACAGATCTTACACAGCTCATAAAACTGCCATCAGGAACACTTGACTCTTATCCGTATAATGGAAGCCATCTGGCTTTAATACCTGAAGCGGAAGATTATGTATGCACTGTTTTGGATAAAAACGGGCATCAGGAAAAACATATATCCCTGTTTCCGGGAGTGTCTGGTATAGATTATTTTGACAGGCTGTCTTCGGCATGTGCAGTAAATCATACTGTCGGATATCTTGTAATGGCGATGTGTATGTTGCCGCAGATAAATATTCTGGATTTAGAAACCGGAGACAAGAAAACAGTTGCAGTGTCAAAAGAATACAGGAATTGGGAAAGGACCATCCTCATATTCATATTTTTGACTGGGACGGAAATTTGCTGTATGATGTTTCTGTTTCCGAGCGGCTAAAGACCATAACATTTGATGATTCTACAAAACAGCTTTATGGTGTTGATTCCAATGATGAGATTTTCAGATATGATTTGACTGAAAGACTTATGTGATATCTGATACAGATGGCCTTCAAATATACAGAGACGGCATCATGTTGGCAGATCTGGATGTGCCTAAAGGTTTTAGGGTGACCGGATGTATCGCTTCATACTATTTTTCTCAAGTTTTGAAGATGAATTAGAAGAGAAATTTTTGCAGATGGACATTTTATAGTTCCTGAGACAAGGAATGGTTCATATTTGTTTTCATCACCTGATTAGTCTCGGAAATATCTTAGCTTCGGTAAAAAATAATTCATTTTGTTATTGGAGAAATTTAAAATATAATGTAAATTTATAGCGACATGATTAGTAGCAAATGTAGCAATGAAGGCCTATGAAAAGAATCACTGTATTGCTATTGTACTGTTTAGTTCTTGTAGGCTGCACAGAATACAAGATTTCTAAGGTGTTGAAGGAGTTTTCAGAACAAACCATTATATTACCCTTTGACTTGGTTAGGATTGTAGATGGGAAAGTATCAGTATCCGGACATCCAGTGTTTGTTGGCAATCCGATTTCTGGGGCCCATCTGTGGGAGTTGTTCGAGCGGACATTGAAAAAATTGATGAATGAAAAGGCCTTTCGTGGCTTATAATAAAATTATTAACCAATTAAAATCATCGATTATGAAAAGAAGTCTAGTTCTTGCAGCAGGAGCAGTGCTCGTAGCTGCATCGGTTTCGGCTTTTGTTTATGTAAACAACGAAAGAAACTCTATGTCAGACCTTTTCAATGCCAATGTGGAGGCACTGGCAAATGGGGAGGGACATGACTATAGCAATGCGAAAAACGTGTATTGTATCGTTCCTGCTGGTCAAATTGGTTGCGAGTCAGCGCTTTTTAGACAATGCACTGCTGGCGTATTCTGTAATGACGCTCATTAATGATTCTTCATTATTATTGTATTGTGATGTAATGAGGTTGACCTCGTAGAACAACAAGGAAAAATGGGATGGTTCTTACTGTTGAGCCAACCCATTGGAATCGTAAAATACTCTTTTTATGAAAAACTTACAATACTTTATTATCATTTTTTGTGGATTGCTGTTTTTTTCTTGTTCACATCGGAATGATAGCATTAAAGGGAAGTATGGCTTTCAAATAGAACCATTTGATGATACTTTGTTCCTGAGTGGGATTTTCGGCAATGCTGAAATATTGCAGTTAAAAGGAAGGGTCATATCGAATATAAAGGGAATTATTATGTTGGATAGCACTATGATTATCCGATGTAATGCATATGAGTCTATCCAAGAACTGTCTGGAAGTTCAGCTATAAGCCTGTTTTCCAGAGGCGGGATGTTTATTAATTCTATTGTACGGATAGGGCGGGGACCTGATGAGGTGTTGACGGTAGAAGATATGTGTATTAATGAATATTGCGGAACTCTTGATGTTTTATGCAATTACGGGCAGTCAATATATCAGTATGATCTGGACAGTTTTAGTCTGGTGAACAAGATAGATATAGACAAAGATGACATTGTTGTTGCAAATAGCCTTGTACCTATAAACAGTTCAGATTATTTACTTTACAAGCAGTATCCATATTCGTCTCATCAGGATTATAAACTGTATGTTTATGATAGTAAAGAAAACAGAGTAGAAGCCTCTTTCATTGAGATGGACGAGAGGTTGGCTGAAAATCTGGCCTTCAGTCAGGATAATAATCTGTTTGAGTACGGTGGCGATATCTATTATTATGAGGCGTTCGGTTCGGCAGTATATGTATATACAGGCAATGAGGTGACACCATGGGCAGTATTTGAGGAGAATAGGTATACTTTGCCGGATAAAGTACTGTCAGAAGCAGGGAGCAACTTGCCGAAATTTGTCCAGACATTGGAGGGAAGTGGCTATGTATGGGGCCAAATCAATCTGTTTCGTTACGGACAGTATCTGTTTTCGACATATATGTATGGTAATCAGTGCTTCTTGTGTGTTATGGATATGGATAAAGGTGTATGCAGATCATATAGTTCGATAAAAGATGATATGCTTTGGGATGTGGTTACGAATGATGTGCGAGGGGTATTCACGCTTTCATCTGCAGATGAGAATTGTCTTGTATATGTAGTCGAACCTTATGTCATGAAAGAACTAGTAGCATCTCAGCCGGAAGAGAAAACTGGAATGAGGGATATGCTCATGCAGCTTCCTGATGACGCTAATCCGCTATTGGTTGTGATGAAATGAGGATAGTTATGAAATATTTTATAATTCTATTATTTGTATCATTCTTTTACTCTTGCAACATCAATAAAATATCATCTGCGCTATATGATATGAAAGAGAAAAAAAGGTGTGTTTTAAAGATTTAGAACCGATTTTATTAGGTAAGGAACTTTCTACAGGGAGTATTAATCTAAGTAGTAAAGATGCTCGCCTGGTAGTTTATTTTGACTCAACGAGTTGTCAGTCCTGTAGAGTAAATAAATTATATGAGTGGAATAATATTATTGAAATTGAATCAGAAAGCAGGGGAGAGTTTGAGATAATTTTTATCTTTTCTCCATCAATTAGTCAAAAAGCATTATTGAAACGATCTTTGGCAGTATCTAAATTTGCTCATGTAGTTTGGTTTGACTACAATAATTATTTTTTAAAAAATAATACATTTATTCCAAAAGATAACAGATTTCATGTTTTTCTATTAGATAAAAATAATAAGATTGTATTTGTTGGCAATCCTCTATATGGGGAAAAGATAGCAAAACTATTTAATCAGGTGCTGAAAAATCTGATTGAAAATGATGGAGAGTATAAAGAGAATGGTATTTAGCATTGGGAAGAGCAGTTTACATATCCAGGTCGGTATTGACAGCGGCATCGTGTGTGCTGCTGGTCCTGCTGTTGTGCCATGCCTCAGACGGCGACATGACTTCATACAGGACAGACGTACTGATGCATTATACGGTACTGCTGTCTGTCCCGGCCCTGTCATTGACCCTGCTTTCATTGAAGAAGGTCAGGTGGGGATCTGTTGACCTGGTGCTTCTCCTGATGGCGGCCACACTTGGCATAGTGGCATTTCAGCTCAAGTATACATATCAGGACAGGAAAGCCGCTATGGAGATGTGGGCCTCCTCCAGACATCTTTCCGGCATGGAACTTTATGAGGATTCCGCTGGAGAACTTTCGAAACTTTATGATGATTTGTTCTGGAACTACCGATATCTGTATGATTACGGATATGCTTTGCATAAGCTTGGAAGATATGAAGAGAGTAATGTAGTAATGAATGAAGGTGCTGAAATCTCGTCAGATCCGATGTTCCATAACATAATAGGTAAAAATTATATTGAATTATATGAGTATGATGAAGCAGAACGGGAATTTAAGAAAGCGCATTATATGGTTCCCGGTCGTCTTTACCCTCTGATACTTCTTATGGAAATGTATTATTCACAAGGAAAAGAGTCAGATGCCGTAGCTCTTGGAAAGCGAATTTTGAATATGCCCGTCAATGAGAAAAATGCGGCAATGAAGGATTTGCATAAACGCGGTTATAACCAGCTTCTTAAGTGGCAGTCAGAGAAAAAAACATCCGGTATGGATGATAATAATAACATTTAAAAATCTAAGTTATGAAGACCAAACTTCTACTTGCAGCAGGAGCAATGCTCGCGGCAGCAGCGGTTTCAGCATTAGTTTACGTAAACAACGAAAGAAACTCCATGTCAGACCTTTTCAATGCCAATGTGGAGGCACTGGCAAGGAATGAGGGAGCAGGTAGTAGTACTATGTGTTCCCAGACAAGGAACAGAGGGGATTACTATATGAAAGATTGTTCAAATTGTGGTGGCTCATTTGATTACTATGCAATGGATAGAGTTGCATTTTGCAACTAAATTTGAAGTATGAAAAAGTATCTTTTTATAGTGCTTGCTCTATTTATGGTCTCTTGCCATCATTCAGGCGTTATGCAGGATGTTTCTGTAGAGCTCGCTAGTCCGGAAAAAGTTGTGTCGCAGTCAATCGACACAACTTTTGGTAATAATTTTTCGGAAATTCTTAACTGTTTCCGGCTTCAGATTGTAAATGACACAATTCTAGTAGTACAGGAACAGACGAATAATGCTAATGTTTATAATTTCAAAGCATATTCTGTAAATGATTTCAATTATATGGGCGCTTTTGCCCGTAATGGTCGGGGACCTGGAGAAATGATACATCCGCATGTGGCCATATGTTCCAATGCACGATACTTGAATATAAACCTGAATAGTGAAGGCAAAGCTTATTCTGTGAATGTGGAGGAGACGTTACAGCATGGCAAATTGTCTATAGTACAAGACTATACATTACCTGTAGGTACAATTGACTGGCTTCCATTACCAGATTTGAGACAGTTTGTCTTGCAATCTGAAAAAGGTTGTATAACTTTCCGATATGTTGGAATGAATAATGAAGTATCAAATACTTTCGAATTAAATAAAAGTATTGATAAGGAGAACTTTGTTACCTATCTCAGCAGTGTAATGGCCAGTAATTTGAATAACGGCAAAGTAGTTGATGCGATGATATTTTTCCCTCAAATCAACATCTTTGACACTGAAAATGGCACATTGAAATCAGTGGCGGTCAATAAATCTTATCGCAAGTGGGAGTCGGTCATTAACAGAATGATAGGATCTGATACCAGACAATATTATGTGGGTGTTTCGTCGTCACAGGATTATATATTTGCCGCATACAAGGACGTCACTCTGGAAGAGCTGATGAAAGGGATACATGAAACCTCTATCCATGTATTTGACTGGGATGGTAATTTCCTATACGATATCAATGTTGAAGAAGACATAGAGGACATGACATTCGACAGCCGGACCGGATATCTGTATTGCATAGAGAAATCCGAGCGAAAGATAGTCCGCTATGATTTGAGTGAATTGCTGTAAAATCAATAGGGAATGAGCCGGTTCGGATGTTTTGGGAGTGTGATCCATCAGTAGTTTGAATGTGTTTCTGACAGGTGTATGTAGAGTAAGTTTACATAATTATTAACCAATTTAATTCAACAATCATGAAGACAAAGATGATTCTTGCAGCAGGAGCAATGCTCGCGGCAGCAGCGGTTTCAGCTTTCGTTTACGTAAACAACGAAAAGAACTCTATGTCAGATCTTTTCAATGCCAATGTGGAGGCACTGACTCAAGATGAAATTATTGTAGGTAATTTGTGTATGCAATGCCCAAATTATGCTTGCTCAAGTTTAGGCGAAGTGTTTTTAGAGCATTATCCGGCATGAAATTCTTATTGAAATCAAAGTATAAAGCGGTTATTGTGGCAGTTACTGCCACAATAACTGCATGTTCTGTCAATAAGGAACGCGACCTGTATCTAAAGTCGCTTGATGTTGAAACGGAAATACTGTCTTATGCAGACTCTTTCAATATAGAGCAATACGATATGTTCCAGGTAGGTAATGTAGTAAAGGCAGATGACGACTGGCTAATTTTGTCATCGTCGAAAGGAGACTATAATTTATTGTTTTTGAATCTTGCCGTACCGGAGCATTTTTTCGTAATAAGAAGGGGACGTGGGCCAGGTGAAATGATACAAGGAGGTAGCCTTCATAAATATGTGGGCGCAGTTTTTTATTATGATGTGAACAATGCGACTTGCATAAGGATAGACTGCGTGGAAACGCATAAGAAACAAAGTCTGGTGGCAGACACTGTAGGTATATTTAACCAAGGTGCTTCCAGACCTGTATATATGGCAAGTTGCGGATCTGAATTTTTTATTTCTGGCAATATGACAGATTATAATGCGTGGTATTCCTGTTATGATTCTACAGGAAGAGTCCTTTCAAGTGTCCCATCCCTTAACTGCGATGGGATTCCAAGGAGAGATAAGATGCGTCTGTTTTCACTGATGCTGAGTTCTAAATATGTATCAAAACCGGACGGTACTAAAGTCTGTGTCGCTAATGTAGCGACGGCTTCCTTGTCTTTTTCTGAGCTTCATTCTGGGAAACTGACAGAATATAAAAGATATGAGTATGATGCTTCCGGGAATGGGGTGTATTTCGGACCGGATGCCATAAGTGCATTTCATGGTATGGATGCGGATGACGAGAATGTCTATGTGATATATTCCGGACATAAGATGAAGAATGATGTGTTACCTGCCAATGAATGCAGACACCTTATTGTTTATGATTGGAATGGAAATCCTGTTAAGCATTATTTGTTGAACCGCAATGTGTCATCAGTGCATATTGATGGCGGTAGCGTGTGGTGTGCAAGTACATACCCTGAAAGTTGTGTTTACAGGTTTGAGATTCAGAGAGATATTGGCATAGAATGAAGAAAAGAATTTTTTATACAGGGGTAATATTTATTGCGGCTGCAACTGTTTCAGCTTTCGTTTACGTCAGCAACGAAAGAAAAACTCCATGTCAGACCTTTTCAATGCCAATGTGGAGGCACTTACTAATTCAGAATCAGACTATGAGGATAATATCTGGTATAGATATGATAGACCGGATGGCGGATTTAACTGTACAAAGGGAGGTGTAGTACTATGTGCTCGCAAACAGGTACTTCAGGAAGGTATCGTATGTTATTTCTTGAAATTTACTAAACGCTTTTAAGTTATGAAGAAAAAACTTCTGCTTGCAGCAGGAGCAGTGCTTGCGGCTTCGTTACTCTTGTTGTTATTGCCGGTGTTTGTATGTGACCAGTTCAGGATTGGCGGCGAGTCGATGAGTCCGACACTTGAGACAGGTGACCATATACTGGTGAACAAGCTGCTGATGGGTGCTCGTATATACCGGAAATATGATTTTACCGATCCGGTTTTGGAGAGTTTCCGGATGCCCGGCTTCAGAGAAGTAAGGCCTGGAGATATAGCAGTGTTTAACTACCCTAAAGGACGTGAAAGGAATAAAATCGAGTTCAGGATAAACTATGTTTATGCCAAGCGCTGTATCGGCTGTCCTGGGGACAGCATTGCTATTGTGGACGGGTACTACAGAAACAGCAGCTGTCCTGAGAAGGTCTTCGGTAGTGTAGAGTTGCAGCGTCACCTGTCGGAGACACCTGATTCGTTACTGCTCGCACAGAACGTATATCTCCGTGCATTCCCGTTCATTGACAGTCTCGGGTGGACAGTACGGGACTTCGGCCCTATGTATGTGCCTGGAAAAGGAGATGTTATAAGACTTGATCCTGTATCGGCAAAACTGTATGGAATGCAGATAGAGTATGAGACAGGTATCAGGCCTATCGTCAATGGGGATACTGTCCTTATGGACGGGAAGCCTGTGAAGGAATACAGGTTCAGAGGGAACTGGTATTTCTTCGGAGGAGACAATGTCCTTAATTCGAAGGACAGCCGGTATATCGGTCTGGTTCCTGAAGATTATATAGTAGGTGTTGCGACCCGTATCTTATTTTCCAAGAACGCTTACGGGCGTTTTGACTGGAAACGATTTATGACACGGATTTAGAAACTTTTAATCAGTCTTTGATGCAGATTCTTAGAAATATTTTGTTAAATTAGCATCTGTTTTTGTGGAACTTCAAGAGCCTGCAGCTATGCGGTGCCATAAACATAACCAGAGAAAAAGTTATTTGTGATGGGAGTCTTGAAATATTTGGCAGTCTTGTCTGTCTTTTTCGGCATTTCTGCATTCGGGGGGCCGAAACGGGCTATGACATTGGATGAGGCTATTGCTGCGGCGCGTGAGAGTTCTGTGGCTGCGCTGGAAGCCAGGTCTTCGTTTGTGTCAAGTTACTGGGCATACAGGTCCTATAAGGCAAGCAGGCTTCCTTCGCTGAATCTGTATGGAAATCTTGCTTCATTTGATCGTTCCCTGAGGCAGTTGCAGAATTATGAGACAGGAGAGCTCGTCTATACGAGCAACTATAACATGCAGAACAGTCTCGGACTTTCTGTCCGTCAGAACATTACTTTTACAGGAGGTACGGTTTCTCTTTATACTGACCTTTCCCGTATAGACCAGTTTGGCCCGGGAGGGGGAAAGACCTGGTATGCCCAGCCAGTTACCTTATATTACGAGCAGCCGCTTTTAGCATACAACAGTTTCAAATGGCAAAAGAAAATCTCTCCGAAAGAGTATGAGCATGCAAAGCGTGTATATATAGAATCAATGGAGGATGTCACTTCATCGGCTGTCAAGCTGTATTTTGCACTGATGCTTGCCGGTTATGAATACGAAATGGCTGAGTCGAATTATCAGAACACTGTGCAGATGCATTCTATTGCGGCCCAAAGGCTGGAGCTTGGGAGTGTGACGAGGGATGAATATCTCCAGCTTGAACTCCGTATGCTCAATGACAGTATTTCCATCAATGAGTCATCCATAAAAGTAAGGGAGGCACGGATGGAACTCAATTCCCTGCTTGGACTGGATGAACGGACAGAAGTGGAGACTGTCGCCGACAGGACGCTTCCGGATGTATGGATGGACTATGATCTGGTCCTTGCGAAAGCTCTGGAAAATTCAAGTTTCCGTCTTGAAAATGAGATAAAGACATTGACAGCCGAGTCTCAGGTCGCCAAGGCTAAGGCTGACAGGGGAGCGTCGGTTGCCATTAGTGCAAAATTCGGACTTTCCAATTCCGATGCCGCATTCAGGGAGACTTACCGTAACCTTCTCGATCAGGAGGTTGTAGGCATTACATTCAGTATCCCGATATTTGACTGGGGGCTGGGGAAAGGAAGAGTCAAGGAGGCGGAGGCACGTGCAGCCGTAACATCGGCTCAGGTAGCTCAGGCCGAGAATGATTTCAGAAGACAGATATTTACGGCTGTGGGACAGTTCAACAGTCAGAGACAGCAGTGTATGGCTTCCGAGAGGGCAAGTTCGATAGCGCGGGAGCGGTATGCGCTGGTTATGGAGAAGTTCCGCAGGGGCACTGCTTCTGTTACTGATTTGAATACGGCCCAGAGTGAGTGCGATTCCGCTACGGAAAAATATATTATGGATTTGAGCAACTATTGGGGCTATTATTATGCACTCAGAAAGCTCGCTCTCTTCGATTTTATCAAGGGAAAGGACATTGAAGTTGATTTTGACGAACTTTTAAAATGAGAACTATGCCAGATATGAAATGGCTTGCGCGTGTTATGCCTGTCTATGCACTTCTTTTCATTGTCGGTTGCGGTGGAGCAGACAGCAGCAATGCAGAGGCAGACGGAAAGCTGAAATATGAGCCGAAAGTGAATAAGGTGAGTGTCGTGCCTGTAGAAAGAAAGACATTCCATAGGGAACTGGTTTCAAATGGAAAGGCCTGTGCCTCCAGGAAGGCATCTCTTGATTTCCGCAGTCCGGGTGTCATTTCGGAAGTATTTGTGGAAAACGGCCAATGGGTCAAGGCCGGGTCAGTGCTTGCACGCCAGGATGCCAGGGAGCAGGAGCTTTCACTTGAGTCTGCAAAATCCTCACTTGACAAGGCCCGGCTGGATTATCTGGATGTGCTTGCAGGTCAGGGATATTCAGACAGTGATTCGTCATCGGTTCCGGAAAATGTCAAGGCGATGGCAAGGATGCGTTCCGGCTATGATGCTGCACTTAACGGTTTTCATAGAGCCGGGCTTGACCTTGAAGGAACTGAGTTGAGAGCACAGTTTGACGGAAGAGTTGCCGATATCAAAATCAGAAGATTTGACAAAAGCGGTTCGGCTCCATACTGTACTTTGCTGGATGACAGGATAATGGATGTCGAATTTATGGTCTTGGAATCAGAGTACCAGTTTGTCCGCAAGGGTCTTGCAGTGGATGTGATTCCATATTCCGGCAGCGGGGAGACTGTTCCCGGAGAAATAACCGTAGTAAATCCCTCTGTCGATAAGAACGGTCAGGTGGCAGTGCGTGCGAGAGTAGCCAATACAGGGGCTCTTATAGACGGGATGAATGTCAGGGTCATTGTAAAGAGACAGGTTGACAATATGCTGGTCGTTCCCAAAAGCGCAGTGCTCATAAGGGACAATATGGAAGTCCTTTTCAAGTATTCCGGAGGAAAGGCCTCCTGGACTTATGTCAATGTGCTGATGTCCAACAGCTCGGAATGTGCTGTCGAAGCCAATCAGGACAGAGGGGCGGAACTCTCTGCAGGGGATACTGTAATCGTTTCCGGCAATCTTAATCTGGCTGACGGCTCTCAGGTAAGCATAGGAGGTTGATATGCTCAGAAGGATATTGGACAGGCCTGTTACTGTGACTATGGCTCTTCTGGTAGTTATGGTTTTGGGTATTGTAAGTATGCGTATGCTGCCGGTATCATTGATTCCGGATATAGATATTCCTTATCTTACAGTACAGGTATCATCTCCGTCGCTTTCGGCAAGAGAAGTTGAAGAGACTGTTGCCAGACCATTGAGACAGAGCCTGGTGCAGATGCAGCAGCTGGAGGATATGAAATGCGAGTCTTCGGACGGAGGGGCGGTAATCAGGCTTACATTCAGCCAGGGGGCTGATATGGACTATCTTTTCATAGAGGCCAATGAGAAGATAGACCGCACAATGGGCCAGCTCAAAGGAATAGACAGGCCCAAGGTATTCAAATCCGGAGCATCTGATATTCCTGCATTTTATATAAATATGACCTTCAAAGGCGGAACATCCGCATCTTGGGAAGGGTTGAGCAGTTTTGCTTCGCAGGTTGTTGCAAAGCGTATAGAGCAGCTTGATGAGGTGGCAATGGTAGATTTGAGCGGATGTGTGGATAAGGAGATTCTGATTGTTCCGGATACGGAGAAGCTCAGACTCCTGTCTCTTACGGAGAAAGATTTCGAATCTTTGGTGCGGGCTGCAAATGTCCGGCTCGGGAGTCTGTCAATACGAGACGGGGAATACCGTTACAGTGTCAAGTTCCAGTCTTTTGCCTCAGAGAGGAAAGATATAGAGGATATTTATCTGAAAGTAGGAGACAGACTGCTTCAGGTCAAGGATATAGCCCGTGTAGAGGAGCGTCCCGCAGAAAGAGTCGGCCTGGTCCGTTCGGATGGAAGGGATGCGGTTTCAATGGCCATCATAAAGCAGAGCGATGCCAGGATGTCGGACTTGAAAAAGAGTATAGGCACTTTGCTGGACAGGTTCGTTACAGACTATCCTGATCTGGATTTTGTGCTTACGCGGGATCAGACCGAGCTTTTGGAATATTCTATTGACAATCTGGTCTGGAACATAATCACCGGTATTATATTGGCCTGTCTTGTGATTTTCCTTTTTATGAAAGACTTCAGGTCACCGGCACTTGTGGCTCTGACCATTCCGGCAGCACTTGTGCTTTCAATGGCAGTATTTTACCTTATCGGGCTTAGTATCAATATTATCTCTTTGTCAGGACTGGTTCTTGGCGTGGGAATGATGGTTGACAATACCATTATTCTGACAGACAATATCACAGCCAGGTGGCAGCGGGGAGAAGGGTTGAGAAGAGCTGTCCTTTACGGTACGTCAGAAGTTACCGGTCCGATGCTGAGTTCTGTATTGACTACGTGTGCCGTGTTTGTTCCTCTTGTTTTCTTAAGCGGAACTGCAGGTGCCATATTTTATGATCAGGCTGTCGCAGTTACAGTAGTTCTGCTGTCTGCCTATCTGATAACCGTTACTGTGATTCCTGTCTATTATTGGTGCTGGTACAGGAAATTGCCTGCTTTTCGTCCCAATGCTTTTTTAGAGAGGTTTTCTTTCGGATTTATGCTCAGGTGGTACGAGTCAGGACTGGTCTGGCTGCTTCGCCACAGGTGGGCCGGCTGGGGTGTTTTTTCTGTTTCGGCGGCAGCGTTGGTTCTTTGCCTTGTATTTATGCCAAAGGAGAAGCTGCCACAGATAACATATGCCGATACTGTCCTTAAAGTCAGCTGGAATGACCAGATTACGCTGGAGGAAAATCTCAGAAGGACAGAAATGCTGGAGGCAGTTTCAGATGGCGCAGCAGTCCAGTCCACATCGTTTGTCGGTATCCAGCAGTTTATTCTCGGCCATAGTGGGGAACAGGGTGTTTCAGAGACTTCTGTGTATTTCAAGTGTGCAGACAAGGAAGCCCTTGCCCGGCTGAAGTCTGAATTGTCGGTGTTTTTC
Source organism: uncultured Bacteroidales bacterium (assembly GCA_900546395.1). Classification (GTDB taxonomy): domain Bacteria; phylum Bacteroidota; class Bacteroidia; order Bacteroidales; family UBA932; genus Cryptobacteroides. Next base: position 25,072 of record URDD01000006.1, read on the forward strand.
TGCAATGGGTTTCCTGATGCAGGATATGGCTTTGAAACATCTGGAAATATCTTTGATATGGTCTTTACTGACAACGAAGCTGATATTGTTGCCAGGGTCAGGCCTGTGTCTGGAGGTTTGCCGGAACCTGAATCCCTTTCCCGTACAGTGGGAATGCTGGCGGAGGCGTTACCGGAAGCCGGAATACCTCCGGTGCCTGTAAGGACAAATGTCTTGTATGTGGCTGACCCGGAGAGGATGGCATTGTATGGTGTATCCTATGACGACCTTGTGTCAGTTTTAAGAAATGCATTGAATTCCAATTCATTGTTCAATATTGTTCAGGGAAACAAGACTCTTCCTGTGGTTATGGGCTTCAATGTCGAAGATATGGATGCCATAATAGGGAATATATATGTGCGCGGAAAGGACAGTGACATTCCTGCAAGTGCGCTTTTGAAGCAGACCCTGGATGCTGACTTGAAGAATATCATTTCCGGTCCGGAGGGGATATATTATCCGGTGGAGATTCCTTTTGAAGGCAATGATCCCTCATCTTTAATGGGTCGGGTGCGTCATATTATAAGTGATTCAGGGTTATTTGATGTAGGATTCAGCGGCTCGTGGTTCGCTGACATGAAGATGGTCAGGGAGTTGCTGGTCATCCTGCTTATTGCAGTCCTGCTGCTATATCTTATACTTGCATCCCAGTTCGAGTCTTTGCTCCAGCCGCTGGTCATATTGTCTGAACTGGTGATTGACATTGCAGCTTCTCTGGTTGTCCTGTCTTTGTTCGGAGTTTCGGTAAATCTTATGTCACTTATCGGACTTGTGGTTGTTTCAGGTATCGTAATCAATGACTCCATTCTCAAGATAGATACAATCAACAGACTTCGCAAAGGTGGTATGGTTCTGCGCCATGCAGTTATGGAGGCAGGTCACAGAAGGTTGAAAGCCATTCTGATGACTTCGCTTACCACGATTCTGTCTGTCAGTCCTTTCCTTTCAAGGGGAAGTATGGGCGATGATCTTCAGTACCCTCTTTCACTGGTGATAGTGGCTGGAATGACAGCAGGTACCATAGTCAGCCTGTTCTTTGTTCCTATGGTGTATTATGCAATCTATGCCGGAAAGGAGGGCGGCCGATGAAGAAGATACCTGCATTTACAGTCTTGCTGCTTATGGCAGTTGCCGCTCTGGTGGGAGCTGCAGTCATACCTTCACTCAATGTGCAGTATGCCCCGTCAGTAGCAGGGCGTAAGATAAGCGTGAGTTTCCGCTGGCCCAATGCGTCAGAGCGCACTATGGAGGCTGAGGTTACTTCGCGTATAGAAGGTGCCCTTTCAGGTATGGAAGGCTGTACATCCGTATCTTCTGTCTCGGAGCTGGGATCCGGAAGCGTTACTCTGTCTTTCCACAAGAAGGCGGATATGGCAGCAGTGAGGTTTGAGGTGGCTTCCAGGATAAGGAATATATACACAACTCTTCCCGAAGGTGTTACCTATCCTTCCATTTCGCTCAATACAGGAGGAACGCGTGGATATACAGCCCTGACATATGTGGTAAAGAGCCCTTTGCCTTCACATGAGATTGAGAAATTTGTGAAGGGCAATGTCATCATGCCTCTGTCTTCCGTAGACGGGGTGGACAAGGTCTCTTTTTGGGGGGCTACTCCTTATGAACTCGAAATCGTGTTTGACTCAAAGAGTTGTGAGGCCTGCTCCATAACGGCGGACAATATTGCCTCTGCCTTTGACGTGTGGTTTTCTTCTGATGTCTTGGGAATGAAAGAGACAGCAGAAGGTACTGTGACTGTAATGCTTGAATGTATGCGTTCTGGGGATATAGGGGATATTCCTGTTGCAGAGTCATCCGGGCGTATAATACATTTGCGCGATATTGCGACCTGGAGGTATGTGGAGTCTGCTCCTGAGTCATATTACAGGCTCAACGGCCTCAATACTGTGATGCTTTCGATTGATGCTGTATCCAGGACCAGTCTTCTGAAGACAGTGTCAGATGTGAAAAAGACAATGTCCGCTCTGCAATCGTCTTTTCCTTCCGACATAACTGTTACTTTAAGCTATGATTCTTCAGAGTATGTAGTATCCGAGCTGAACAAGATATATTTCAGGACCCTGCTTTGTGTCATTATCCTGCTAGTATTCGTGTATCTGGCGAGCAGGTCCTGGCGCTATCTTTTTGTCATCTTCTCGACTCTGACTGTCAATGTTTTAGTAGCGGCAGTGTTTTACAGGATATTCTCCCTTCCTGTCCATATCTATACTTTGGCAGGGATAACAGTATCACTGGGAATAGTCATAGACACTTCGATAGTTATGGCGGACCATTATTCCTATTATCGGAACAGGTCTGTCTTTCCGGCTCTTTTGGGAGCCACCGCTACTACCATAGGGGCACTATGTGTAATCATTCTTTTGCCAGACGAAGAAAAGGCAAATCTGGAGGACTTTACCAAGGTAATAATGATTAATCTCGGAGTGTCGCTTCTGACAGCTTATTTCTTTATCCCGTCACTGATAGACCGCTTTCCGGTCAGGAGCGGCAGAACTGCTGCGTCGTCAAAGTCTTACAGGAGAGCTGTCAAGTGGAGGGGATTATATGAGTCATATATCAGAAATGGATTGAAACACAGATGGATATATATCGCTGTTCTTGTAGCTGGTTTTGGTATTCCTCTGTTCCTTCTCCCTGATAAGGTGGCGGAACATCTGCCGGAGGAAGAGCATAATCTGTTTCAGAGAGTTTACAATTCGGTTATGTCCTGGAGTCCGTACAAGGGCAACAGGGAAGTGATTGACAAGGTGGCAGGCACTTCGTTCTGTATGTTTGCCAAGGCATTGGACCGTTCGGACTTTTACAGGGAGCCAGGAAGGGATGTGCTGTACATAAGGGCGGGAATGCCGGAAGGATGTTCGGTAGTCCAGCTTGACGGTGTCGTGCGTCATATGGAGAATTATCTTAGTCTCTTTGAAGAAATCGAATCGTTTACTACAAGGATACGTTCTTATGATGATGCGGAAATAGCCGTAGTTTTCAAGCCTGAATATGAGAATACATATTTTCCTGCGGAGCTTAAGGCAAAAGTGATTTCAATGGCATCTGATTTCGGAGGCGCCGTGTGGCGTGTCTGGGGTGTGAATGATTCCTATTTCAACAATGATGTAGTTGCCAACTACAAGAGCCACAGGATTTTGCTGTATGGTTACAACTACGATGAACTTTACGGATATGCCGAGTCATTGGTTGAATATCTTTCCGGAAACAGGAGGGTTTCAGCACCTGAGATAATGACATCCGGGGCTGATATGGCCGGAACGGAATATAATCTGGATTACAATTTCGGCTATCTTACAGACATGGGTGTCAGTCCCTATGCCTATTATGGAAAACTGCATTCAATATTGTATGATACCGCACTTCCCGGAATAATCACGGATGAAGGCATAATACCTGTGGTCTTGCGGTCTTCTGAAAAAGATTCGTTTGATCTGTGGAATGTCCTCAATTCTCAGATTGCGGTGGATAGTGTTGCCGTAAGACTTTCTGAAATAGGAACAATCGAAAAAAAGAGAACCGGGTTGCCTGTTTTCAGGAGAAACCAGTCTTATGAACTTATGGTAGGGTTTGACTTTATCGGCTCGTTCGAACTTGCCAGGTCGTATGTGGAGAAGACTGTGAAGCATTTCAATGAAGAGGTCCTTCCTGTCGGATACAAAGTGGAGCAGCAGTCTTTCCGGTGGTGGGGTAAAGAGAGCAGGATGAGATATATGCTTCTTGTTCTTTTAGTCATTGTCATCATTTATGTAATGTGTGCGATGACATTTGAATCGTTGAAGTTTCCTTTTGCTGTGATTCTAATGATACCAGTTTCGTTTATAGGTGTCTTCCTAGTGTTCGGACTGTCAGATTTTGTGTTTGACCAGGGAGGTTTTGCAGCATTTGTAATGTTGTGCGGCATAGTGGTGAATGCCGGAATCTATCTGACGAATGACTATAAGAATCTCAGAGCTTTGCATTCTTTGCACAGAACAGGTGCAACATATAACGGAATAGTGCTATGTGGAGGAAAGAAGTCTGATGACGGTATAAAGGACTATGTCCGTGCTTTCAGCCATAAGATACGCCCTATTCTTCTTACTGTGGTATCGACGATATTAGGTCTTGTCCCTTTCCTGTTTGACGGTCCGGACGAAGTGTTCTGGTTTGCATTTGCCATAGGAGTCACGGGAGGCCTGATTTTCTCTCTCCTTGCCCTGATACTGTATCTGCCGGTATTTATAAATCTGCATTATCTCATTCCTGAAGGAGATTTATAGACTACCGGAATAAAGCATCGGACAGTTCTCTCGCAAAACGATAGCGTGATTTGTTCTTCTCCATGAATCTGTTCCATTCACTGTCTGACGGATACAGATTTCTGTATTTGTCCAATGCTTTCCCTGCATTGGCATTTGCTTTGGCCTGCTCTTCCAATGTCATTCCTTTATATTCCAGGTCAGCAGAAATCTTATCCATATCAAGAAAGTTCCTGAGATTCTTTTGCCAGTATTGAATGTCTGTATCTTCGACATAGGGAATGAGGTCCGGATTAGTTACAAGTGTATGGAAACCGGACTTTACCTTTACTTCCCACTCAAGCCCCTGATCCAAAAATACAGGGGAAGCAAATCTTATATCCGTCAATGTGGACATGTTGTATTTGAACGGATTACGGAAGGGAGCCTCTTCAGCATAGAACACAGGAGAGTCTTTCTCTACATTTTCCGGAAGAACCCATTTTACTTTCTGTGACACCGAACAGACATGTATTTTACTGTCAGTTATAGCATAACTTATAGAAAAAGTATATGGTGTAACATTCGGAAGCTTACCGTCTTCTCTCCTTATAAAGGAAGAAAACCTGTCTTCCATATCATATACTTCTATCTCAAGCGGAAGACCGTCTTTACTGATATGCAGGATTCCCGAGCAGTAAATCCTGTTCTTTTTCGGAAAAACACCGTTCTTGCTTCTGAATGATATGGCATACTCCACTCCATCACCGCTTGCCTTGCTGCCTTTGACTTCGTAATGATAGTCATTTACATGCTTGGGATTCAGAGGGGAATAAAGCTCCAAAGCCCGCTTCCGGATAAGCGGCATCAGCGAAAGACTGTTATCCATATTCTTATAGAGGGACTCCAATAGCCCATCGCCGGAAATGATGCGCATATCATTGACTTTCTGGCTGTCTGGGAAATAATTGTTTGACATAAATGCATCCAACGGATAGAATTCAGTGTATGAGCTCTTGTCATCGAAATACAGTTTCGGTGCAGTCGTAGTAAAATCGACAGAGCCCCAGATACCTGTAACAGCCGACAAATTCCTGCATCTGTCACCGGAATAAGATGTTCTGACTACTGTCATCAGAGAAATATAATCCCTTGCATAATTTGAAGAAAAAAAACGTGCCATATCTTTCACAATATGCCTGGCATCCCTTTCAGCATAGACGACTGAAGAGTCAATGTTTTCAGTCAGAAAGTCAGGGTAATGAGCAGGAATTGTAGCACTATCGTCATCTTTGCCTGATATTACTGCAAATGATACCAGACAAAGCAATAAGATACTGAATAATTTTTTATCCATGGCTTTAGAAGTTGTCTAAAATTTTTTCAAAAATCTTTTATGGCTTTATCATGACTTGCTGAGCTGAAATCTCAACAAAATAAATTCTTCCGTATGCAGGTCAATGTCATAATAAGCATAGAAATAGTCATCGTAGAAGCCTATGATTTCCAAAGGTTTTATACCAAGCTCTATATTCCCGACCATGTCAAATGTAGATTCATCATAGACCTGCAACTTCCAAATTCCGCTGTCACAGCGGCAGGTTCTGAAAATAAATCCCCCGCAATGACTCAGGCGTCCGTAATAGCCATATTTTTCTCTATGTGCACTGACATTTTCTTCATATTCTTTGAAAGTCCGCGTCTGAGGATAATCGCAGCTTATATTTTTGTCTGCAAAACCGACTGAATTTTCAACAGTTCCGTCTAACTTCATTATGTACATATCAGGATCGGCAGCGAAACTTACCAGCAGTCTTTCATTATCAAGAAAGCAGAAGTCATATTCGGAAAAGGCTGGAATGTTTTTTTTATGGTAGACTGGAGGATAGTGTCCGAACAGGTGCTTCGTATCTGCAATGTCTTCAGCATTGAAAGTAATAAAAATATAAGAGTCCCGCCAGTACTCTGATGCTCTTGCGGACTTTTCAAATCCGTTATAATCAATATGTTCAGTAGTGATTGGAAGAATAATACTACTCTTATAAGAGTGCATTCTGTCGCACTCATACCGGTACTCGTACATCTGAGGAATCTCAGGATCGGGCTTTTGCTTCAATTTCCACCACTCATATTCCCCAAAGTTATCACCTAGTTGTGTGAACCAGGCACTTCTGGTATCCAGTATCTTATGCTCCCCGTCAGACGAATAAATCTGTAAGGCGCAGTTCTTGTCTTGGAATACAAAAGTTTGATTATATTGGTCTATAGCTGAACACCATGCAGTACTAAGCATTTCATCCGGACCTCTGCCCTGTATTATGCGAGATCCTTCATATTGTCCTTCTGCTGAATAAATTTTAACCCCAACGACATATTTGTCTACAAAATATATAAGACTGTCCCGCATATGCCATTGTCCTTCTAATGAAGTATTTCCTGCATCTAATCTTAAAGTATCAGATATAACGGATGTAAATGATACAGCTTGTATCCCGATATGTTGGAGATTACTGTAGTTTCCGCATTCGGATACCTTGCAACTTGTAAAACTTGCAAGCAAGATTGCAGACACTGACTTTAATATATTCTTTATATTTTTCATCTTACAACATTCATATCTATTCTTATAATATATTATTCCTGAGGAGAATTTGTTAAAAGTTTAACAACAATAGTTTGATCGCCGAATTTACCGGTTGTATCAAGCTTTATATTAATTGTTCCAGACTCTCCTGGATTATATACTTTTTTTGCATACGATACATCCGTACAATTGCAGGTCGGGAAATTATTCAATAATATTAATGTATCATCTCCTATATTTTTGAAACGAATTGATACATTGACTATATCTCCTTCCTTGATATTTCCTAATTGAACCAATCTACTGTCTATAAATTCTAACTCAGGATGTAATAAATCATCAACTGTCAGAGACCCAAATAAATTGGTAAACATAAGAATAGCAAATATGTATCTTAGCATAAAGCAACTTGATAAAATCATATTTAAATTACACCCAATCAAAGTGTTCCTTTCCAGCCCCGACTTCAAAGTGGTATTTGACTATGCCGAGATCTACCTTTGTATATCCTGCTAAAGAGAATGTTGGTCTTATAGATATTTTGCATTTACCATTAAGCCCTTTGCCTGCAACGAACCGGATGCAGAACTTCTGCTGATTGACAGCAGTCGGAGCGAGCAACGCGGCGGCCACTCCTGCGTGATACCAGGAAGGTGTGATGTCACTTGCATCACTGACCTCTTCAGGATATTTGCGTTTTCTGACTTCACCCTGGTTTTCTCCATATCCTACGGCGATGTAGCATACCACCTGTTCTTCTTTCTCCAAGGTGAAGGTCTCAGGTATCTTCTTGTATGTTGCTCCTACCCAGCAGGTGTTCAGTCCCAGCTGCTGACAGAGAAGGACAATCTGCTCCCCAAAGTATCCTGCTCTCTCATCGAGATTCTCTATTTTGCAATTAGCCTCTGGACTCAATTTCTTTGAACCGGCTACAACAAAGTAGTTCTGGACACCGGAGAACAATCCGTATGAATTGATGCCTCTGAAACTCTTGGGTTCGTTAGTCACCAACTGCATATGGAGATAACCTTCTGCATTGATTTTAGAAATCTTGTCTTGCAGAAGTTGCAGAATATCCTCTGGTATAGGCCTATCCTGATATTTCCTCACTGAATGGCGGGCAGAGATTGCTTCTAGTAATGTCATGCAATTGTGTTGTTTCTATTTTAGGGATGTCTTGAACAAAGAAGGAATATCCAGTCTGAAGAAATCCTCAAGAGGCAGCCCCTCAGGCCCTACGATAAACGAATCGGAGATATTCTTTTCGAATTTTTTCTTAAATGCGTGATAGCCGTCTATGTTGTCGGCATGACCGCTCTTGACTTCAATTGCGATAAGACGCTCACCTTTTTTGAGGACGTAGTCACATTCGTTCTTTCGCTCGTCCCTCCAGAAGAGCAGTTCAAAACTGTCAAGAATCGCACGTCCTGCAAGATATGCTCCCACAGCAGATTCTACTTGCCGGCCCCATTCCGTTTTATTCATCAGAGCCTCTTCGAAAGTATGCTGGCAGTAGCAGTTCCTAAAGGCATTGTTGTATGTCTGGAGTTTCGGGATTGAGTTTCTTGTCTTTATGGCGGAGTTGTCATACTTCTGAAGAGGCTTGACCAGCATCGTCTCATCAAGAATCTTCAGATATGAACTGATGGTAGGCACAGTACCGCTATTGATAATCCCTTGCATCTTGGTAAGGGATAGCTCTTGTGCGGAATAGATGCTGCCGAGTTCGAACACCTGACGAAGAAGAGGCGGATTGCGGATTTCCTCGAAATCAAGTATATCATGGTTGAGTATCGGCGAGATAATGGAATCCTCCATCATCTTACGCCAGCGGTCCTCGTTGTTGATATAGTAAGCCAATCCGGGGAAACCGCCGAAGTAAATGAACTGTTCCATTGAGAAACCGAAGGCATCTCGCATCTCCTCCCATTCCCAGTATCCCATCTTGAGCGCTTCATATCTGCCTTCCAGCGACTCTTCCAGTCCCTTCTGTATCAGAAGACGAGAGGACCCCAGAAGAATGACCTTCAGATTCCTTTTCTCCCTTGTATCCTGATCCCATTCCTTCTTCACTATCTCGCTCCAACCTGTAATCTTCTGGATTTCATCAATAATCAGAATATGCTCGGCCTCTCTATTCAGCATCATCCGAATTCTCGCCTCATGCCATTTCTCTGAAATCCAGTCTGTGTTCGCCTTGCCCACACCATCTGCACTGAACAGGCTGTAAGGAACAGTTGTCGTTTCCACAAACTGGTCTATCATTGTTGATTTGCCGACTTGACGTGGTCCCATCACTACATGTATGGTACGCCTTGGCTCTGCCATACGAGACTTTAGTATTGATAATTGCGCACGTTTGTACATAAGCAATAAATTTTTCCAAAGATAGTCCTATTTTACAAAATATCAAAGTGTACTTTACAAATATATAAAATATACTTTACAAAATAGTGCTATCCTTTTGTCGAAAAACGGAAACTTACGCCTCTATTGAACATGCCTCATCTGCCTTCAGGTTTTCGCTTGCGATAATCTCATTCAGGTCGCCCTGCCTACGCTGCCTGACATAGACCTCCCACGCCTGGTCAACATCTGTATCGGCATTGACGCTCGCCACGAAATCCTCAATGAGCCCCTTCTTGCTTCTCAACTGCATACTCGCACTTACCGCAGCTCCTTGTATCCATAATAATGCTTGCCGCTGTCAGCATCGTATCCTTCATAGTATGAATTGAAATCTTTGAGCAGGAACTGTAGCACTATCGTCATCTTTGCCTGATATTACTGCAAATGATACCAGACAAAACAAAAAGACACTAAAATAAACTCTTCTACTCTTCATCCTCCTCTTCGGGAACCATGTTGGCAGCATATTTTCGCCATTTGTCGATGAGAGCCTGCATGTCGTCCGGTATAGGGGAGTCAAACTGGATATGTTTTCCCGTGCGCGGATGGACGAAGCCCAGTGTCTTGGCGTGAAGGGCCTGGCGCGGCAGGAGCTTGAAACAGTTTTCTATGAACTGCCTGTATTTGGCATAGATAGTACCCTTGCGGATTTCGGCCCCATCGTAGCGTGCGTCATTGAAAAGCGGGTGCCCTATCCAGTTGAAATGTACCCTGATCTGGTGTGTCCTGCCTGTTTCCAAACGGCACTCCACCACAGTGACATAGCCGAACCTTTCAAGCACCTTGTAGTGCGTGACAGCATGCTTTCCGTGGTCACCTTCAGGGAAAACCTTGAATCTCATCCTGTCGTTCGGGTCTCGTCCTATGTTTCCGGTAATCGTGCCTTCATCCTCCTTTATATTTCCCCATACGATGGCCACGTACCTGCGGTCAATCGAGTGTACGAAGAACTGTTTTGCCAGGTCAAGCTGAGCCTCGTCATTCTTTGCCACGACCAGCAGACCGGAAGTATCCTTGTCGATACGGTGGACCAGCACGCCCATCCTCTCATCCTCGGCATCAGGCCCCTGACTTATGCCCAAATGCCAGGCGAGAGCATTTACCAGAGTTCCTGAAAAATGCCCGTGTCCCGGGTGTACGACCAGACCTGCCGGCTTGTTGAGTACCAGAAGGTCATCATCCTCATATACGATGTCCAGAGGAATGTTTTCAGGAAGGATTTCAAGGCCTCTGCGCTGGTACGGCATCACAAAAGTCACTACATCCCCGGGGCGTACTATGCAGTTAGCCTTGGCAGTCTTTCCGTTGACTTTTATGAAGTCTTCCTTTATGGCCAGCTGTATCCTGTGTCTGGATGTGTTTTCCATGTGAGTCGCAAGGTACTTGTCAACCCTCATGGGAGCCTGTCCTTTATCAAGTTCGAAGCGGAAATGCTCGAACATTTCCTGCTGCTCATCCTCGCAACCGGCTGTTTCGTCTGCATCTATATCAATATCCGGATCTTCCGGAGTGAAGTCAAAGAATTTGTTTTCCATTCAAGCAATATAGTTTGTTACTTCTTTCCTGATACCGGCAAAAGGTTTTTGTTGAGTGTCAGATAGAGTTCGACTCCGCTTCCCATCAGTTGAGGCACTGTAGTAGTATCAGGTACTTGCCTGTAGACGAATGCGTTCAGGGAGTCATTATAGTCCTTTACAGTCTTGTCAAATGTTATTTTGCTTATATTCAGAGAGTTGTTGTGGATAGCATCAAGCGCACTCATGTACCTTATACCTTTTACGTCCGGAATAAATGTCTGGTTGTCCAGATTATTGAGGCCGACTACAAGGTCAATTACAGATTCGCTTTCAATTGATTTTCCCGGGAGGATTTCCCTGTTGTCTTTCAATTGCTTTATTACATTGTTCGTAGCGATGTCATCAATGTATATAAGTTTCCCGAGGGTAAGTCCGCGTGCGGAAAGTTCGGCCTTTGCCTGACGCATAGAGTATCCTACAAGATTTGGCATTGTGATTTTCTTAGGCTGTACAGCGTTGATTGTCAGTTCAATCCTTCTTCCTTTTTTTACATGGGAACCGGCTGCCGGAACCTGGCGGAAAACAGTACCTCGTGCCATACGCTTTATATATACGGAATCAGCCACTTCTACGCTCATGTATTTCGCGGCAGCTTCTTTTTGTGCTTCACGGACTGTCATGTTGGTAAAGTCAGGAACGCTGATTTCCTGGTTGTGCCTTGTAAGTGCTTTCAACAGGAAATTTGCTCCTGCTGTAAGGACGCATACAATCAATACGGCTGCAAGTATATTCCTGACAATCCAGTTACTGAAGAAATTTTTTATGTTCATTTTTTTATTTGCTTTTATGCCTGCAATTATATTCTTACCAATGTATATTTCCTGCTTCCGAGTCCTATCTTTTCACCATGTTCCACACCTGCTTCCCATTTGGTGTCAGGGTGCACTATATGGAACTTGTCATCTCCGATATGATGGCTGTGTCCGCAGCATCCGTGGCTTTCTGCAGAATTTTCAATATCGGAAATAACATTCCCTCCCAAAACAGGTGCTGCTTTCACAAGGTCTGCACAGGCACAGTCCAAGGCTACAGGATCGAATGAGGCTGCTATTCCCAAGTCAGGAATGATGGCAGCATCGTTATGATTCCAGCAGTCACAGTTGGGCGATACATTCATTATGAAGCTGATATGGAAAGATGGTTTGTCTTTAACCACGGCCAGGGCATATTCGGCTATTTTGTAGTTAAGGACTTCAGATGTGTCATAGTCTCTGACTACTGCTCCATTATGCTGGCAGACGGCTACGCACTGTCCGCATCCAACGCATTTGTTATAGTCGATTACAGCTTTTCGGTCAATCACTTTTACAGCTTCGTGGCGGCAATATTTTTCACAGATATGGCAGCCAATGCAATGCTCGGTATCGATAACAGGCTGTGAAGAAGAATGCAGTTCGAGTTTGCCTCCCACGCTGGCAGAACCCATACCGAGGTTTTTCAAAGCGCCTCCGAATCCGGTCTGTTCGTGTCCTTTGAAATGGTTCATGGATATTATGATATCGGCATCTGCTATTGCGGACCCGATTTTAGGTGCTTTGCAATACTCTCCTTCAAGAGGAATTTCCCTGTATTCCGTTCCTTTAAGGCCGTCAGCTATTATGATGTCGGCATGTGCTGAAATAGGGTTGAATCCGTTGTCCATAGCAGCGTGTATATGATCGACTGCATTGGACCTTCCTCCTGAGTACAGAGTGTTACTGTCGGTGAGGAATACTTTTGCTCCAAGGCCTTTGAGTACATCAACGACGGCTGCTGCATAATTCGGTCTTATGTATGCAAGATTGCCAGGCTCTCCGAAATGGATTTTGATAGCAGTGAACTTGCCGTCGAAATCGATGCTTTCAATACCTGCTCTTTTGATTAGTTTCACTAATTTTTTCAGAAGACTGTTGCCTGGAGTAGTCCTCAGGTCAGTAAAATATACTTTTGATGTTTCCATATCGAGATTTTAAGCTTTGAGTCAGTTATATAAGCGGTGCCCCTTGGAAAATGACCCTGAAAAGCCACTCTCCTATGAGTGAGATTCCGATAATTACTATTATGGCACCTGTGATGCGGTTTATCCACACTATTGTCTGCATCTTGAATTTTTTCCTGAAATGACTCAGAAGCCATGTTACACCGAACCAGTAGGCTGCGGCCCCTGCGCTGACAGCAAGTATGATGGGATATACTTTCCAGTTTTTAGGGTCATCTGCTCCTATTCCGAAAAAGGCAAATAGTGCGAAAATCACGAATATTGCCCCGGGATTTGAGAATCCCATCATTATAGCCTGCAGAAAGTCTTTTATAGATACAGAGGACGAACTGTCTGTCTTCATTTTTCTGAAAGGGTCTGAAACAGTCATTCTCCATCCCAATATAGTGACTATCAGGCCTCCGACAAGCAGTATCAGCTCTCTGTTCTGTTCAATGAAACTTTGTGCAAAGGCCAGGGCGAATATGGCGATTACGGCAAATACAGTATCTACAAGACATGCTCCAAGGCCTGTGATAAAACCGGCCCTGTGACCTTTGGTCAGGGATTTCTGTATTACAAGTATGGCAATTGGACCTATAGGCGCAGATGCGCATACTCCAATTAAAAAGCCCTTGAGAATATCCAACATATCTTGAGTGTCATATTACTACAAACTACAAAAATAGGATATTTTCCGTGACTAATCAAATATGAATTTTTATCTTTGCCGTTGTGTTGTCCTGATTAAGACTGTCAGGAACGTTGGATTTCTTAAAATACAGAGCATGATATCAGTGCGTCAGGCTCGGGAACATAAAGCATGAATTGAATATGGTGAAAGGTAAGAAAAAGGATACTGCAGATACAGGTGCAGGGAATCAGAAGAGAATGAAATTTCTGTTATGGGGGCTTGTATTCGCTTTTGCAGTGATGATGTCTTTGCCGTTCCTTTTGCCTCATTCAGGTTTTGTGGCACTGTTCGGTTTCATTCCTCTTCTCTGTATGGAAAGAATAGCATCGCTTTCCGGAGTGCGGAGAGTATGGATATATCATTATTCGGCATTCGTGCTATGGAATGCATTCACTACTTTCTGGGTATGCAATGCTACAGTGGGTGGCGGACTGTTTGCAATCTTTGCAAATGCTCTGCAGATGTCTGTGATATTCGGACTGTTCCGCTTCAGTAAAAGGTACTTCAGCGGCGCACTTCCATATATCTTCCTGGCAGCAATGTGGATAGCATGGGAAAGGGCGTATTTTGATGCTGAAATCTCGTGGCCATGGCTTGTTCTCGGAAATTCATTTGCAAGAAGCATCGGATCAGTGCAGTGGTATGAATATACAGGAGCACTTGGAGGTTCTCTTTGGATCTGGACAGTGAACCTGCTGTTTTTTATGCTGATGGTTGCATTGTCTGACGGCCGCTGGTTTTACAGATATAACGGGAAGGCAAAGACAGCATTGCTGTCGGCTTGTGCCGTGTCGGTGGCAGCACCTGTGATATGGTCCAAAGTTATTTTCAACAATTATAAGGAAAAGGAAAATCCTCAGGAAGTTCTTGTAGTTCAGCCTAATATTGATCCGTACAATAAGTTTGAGGCGATGACCCAGTCTCAGCAGAATGCCATTCTTCTTGATCAGATAACCAAGGCTATACCAGACAGGAAGACAGAAGCGGGAATCAGCAACCCTTCCGGAGACTGGCAGTCAGGCAGTGAAATGTCTGCAATGGATCAGACACCTCTTCTGATACTTGCTCCGGAGACTTTTACAGGAGACATTGTTACAAATGATTTTTCCAGAAGCATTACATACAGGAGGTTTATAAGTTTTCTTAAAGATTATCCATCTGTTGATATGCTCTTTGGTGCATCTTCATATACTTATACAGACTCTGTAAAGGCCCCTTCGTACAATGCGAGGAAACTTGGTGATGGAAGATGGGTCGAGTCCCACAATTCGGCAATGGTAGTGGACGGTAGCGGTGAGTCTGAGATTTTTCATAAAAGCAAGCTTGTCGTGGCTGTAGAGAAGACTCCTTATCCGGCTTTGTTTACCAAAATCGATGATATGCTCGGAGGAGTAATGGGAAGGTGTGTTGGTCAGGATGAAATCACGCTTCTGCATTGTGGTGATGTCCCTTTCGGATGTGCAGTGTGTTATGAATCTGTCTATGGGGAATATTGTACGGGATATGTCAGGAAAGGAGCTGAATTTCTGACTGTAATAACAAATGATGCTTGGTGGGGGAATACTCCGGGTTATCGCCAGCATCTTAGCTATTCTTCTCTCAGGGCGATTGAGACAAGGAGAAGTATAGCTCGCTGTGCAAATACTGGCATTTCTGCTCTGATTGATCAGAGAGGAGTGATTCATGAGCAGACTGCGTGGTGGGAGCCAGCAGTAATAAAAGGGACAATTAACAAAAATAACGGAATTACTTTCTTCGTCAAGTACGGAGATATG
Organism: uncultured Bacteroidales bacterium; assembly: GCA_900546395.1. Taxonomy (GTDB): domain Bacteria; phylum Bacteroidota; class Bacteroidia; order Bacteroidales; family UBA932; genus Cryptobacteroides. The sequence goes on from URDD01000006.1 coordinate 40,345, forward strand.
GCAGGCCGTCTTTGTACCTTTGTTTTCGTCCTTCTTCTTATGGCCCTTCTGGTGCGTTTTGTCTTGCCGAAGAGGTAGGTCCTTAAAGGAATGTTTTACTGAATCAATGATATATACCGGTCTGTTACAATCCCCTTGGAGTCTGTCTCGACAATGAATGGCAAGGCGATAAGGTCGAAGCAGTCAAAAAGTTCCTGGGCGATATCCGGATATGATGAAAACATCAGGTCCATATTGACTTCAAGGATACTTGTCTTTTCAGACGGCTTGCCGGCAAGAAGTTTCCTTGCAGCCTCTCTTTCAGCCTTGCATGTTTCGCAGCCTACCGTATAGAATATTATTATGCGTTTCTTGCCGCCAAAAGAAGAAAGATGGAACTTTCCTTCTTTTTCCTTTATACTATCTCCGCGCCCTTTCTTGAGCAGGGTGGCCGGGACTTTTACATCATGGATTTCAGCCCCTGGCCGGCATCTGTCCAGAAGCTCCTGCATTATCAGAGCGAAGTCTCGGACTTTCATACTGTCGTCTGGCGAGGTCCATATATCTTTACCAAGTATTCCGTTCTTAATTACATATTCAAGACCGCATTTGTATGCTTTTTCTTTCTTTCCGGCAAGGTAGTAAAGCAGGTCACCTTCCATTTGTTTGAAAAGCATTGTATTGCCGCGCTCAAGGCTAGTCTTTTCAATGTATTCTGCTATCGAGATAATGTCTTTACACTCAAGGCTGTCTCCGTAAGGGGCAAAGACCTTGTCATAAAATTCACGGGATTCATCTGAGCCATATTCGGTACTGACCTGTGTCAAGGCAGTTTGCAGAAGTTTTTCCAATGATATGGCATCAAGCCGTCTTCCTGTAATCGTTCCCTCGGGGTTTACCAGAAACAGCCCAGGAGTCTGCATTATTCCGTATTTTATCTGAAATCCTGATGAAGTATGGGGATCCCAAAGATGATATATTCCTGCATATTCAGAATTGATATTCATATGATTGCGGACATATTCAATCCACTCGTTCCTGTTTCTTCCGGTATTTATGGCATACAGGTCTGCATTGAAATCAGAGTTTTCCAATATATTTCCCAGCATTATGCTTTCTGCAAGACACCTGGGACAGTCTGTGCTGTAGAAAAAAAGGATACTGTAGCGACCTGTTCCGGTAGGAGAAAACGCGGCTTTCGTATCTTTGGGCGGAAAAAGTGTTACGTGGTTTCCAAGGCTGTCCAGAAGTTCGAGTTCCGGAGCTTGCATTCCTATCAATGAACTTCTGTTGAATTCTGCATATATCCTGGCATTCATCAGGTCTATGTCGCTGTGCATCTTGATTTTGCCCGGAATGAACCATTTGTCGCACATATGAACTGCAACTGCCTCTGTCCCCATAATTTTTGATTTCAGATAGAAGTCATAAATATTAAGCGCGACAGCTTGCCTTACCAGAGAGTCTGAGCAAGTTTCGATCAGGAAATCGGCTTCTCTCTTTTGCAGATCTGCCGGTTCTGTTTCGATTCGGGTCAGATATTCCTTTACTTTTCCTGATATTTCTGAAAGTCTGGCAGAGTCTATTGAAACAACTCTGTTTTCATGGAAGGCAACAGTATCCGTACTTACTGTTTTTCCTTGTACATAAAGACAGGATACTGATACCATCAGAATTGCCATGTAAAGAAACTTGCTCATAATGTTCATGGTGTCAAATAGTTATGCCTATTGTCTTTCAATATTCAGATCAACTCCTTCCGGAACGAAAAGAGATGTGTCCCCGTGATGCTTTATAAGGTCGCGTACTGCTGTGGATGAGATGTGTGCAAATTCCTGAGCTGTGGGGATTATGATAGTCTCGATGTCTGGTGCAAGTTTTCTGTTTGCATCAGCTATGGAGCGTTCTGTCTCAAAATCTATCATGTTTCTCACGCCCCTTATTATATGCTTGATTCCGAGCTCTTTACATTTGTCTATTGTGAGGTTGTCGTATTGTGTCACAGAGACACCTTCCAGCCCGGCCGTAGCCTGGCGTATTATCTCCATTCTTTTTTCCATACTGAAAAAACCACGTTTGTCTATGTTTATGCCTATTGCGACGACTACTTCGTCAAACATAGTCAGTGCACGGTTCAGTATGTTCAGATGTCCGGCTGTAAATGGATCGAATGATCCCGGGAACAAGGCGGTTCTTTTTGCCATTTTAATGTATTTTAAAGTTGCCAGTCTATAGGCGTCCTGCCTTCACTGACGAGAATTTCATTTGTTTTTGAAAAATGCCTGCATCCAAAAAATGCCCCTCTGGCAAGCGGTGAAGGATGTGCGGCTTCAAGCACGTAGTGTCTGGATGTATCGATAAGAGTCTTCTTGCTTCTTGCAAAGTTACCCCAAAGCAAAAAGACAAGGCCTTCTGTATTTTCAGACAGATATCGTATCACGGCATCGGTGAATTCTTTCCATCCGATATTGCCGTGAGAAGCGGCTTCGGAAGCCCTTACTGTGAGCACGGCATTGAGAAGCAGAACTCCCTGTCTCGCCCAATTCTCGAGATTCGGGTATCCGCTCATCGTTATACCAAGGTCATCCTGGATTTCCTTGAAAATGTTTTTCAGGGATGGAGGTGCCGGGATATTTTCAGGTACTGAGAATGACAGACCCATTGCCTGTCCTGGACCGTGGTACGGATCCTGACCCAATAGCACGACTTTGACATTGCTGACAGGAGTCAGCTCAAAAGCCTTGAAAATCATATTACCAGGGGGATAAACAACCTTTCCTGCAGCCTTTTCCTGATGCAGGAAACGCACCAGACTGGAGAAATAAGGTTTGTCAAATTCTCCGGCCAGTGCGTTTTTCCAGCTTTGTTCTATTTTTACTTCCATCAGAAAATTTCCTTAATGACATCCTGGATGTCTTTTACATAGACGAAGGTAAGACCTTTTATGTAAATTTCCTTGATGTCTTCCACATCTTTTCTGTTTTCTTCAGAAATCACGATAGTATGAATACCTGATCTTTTAGCTGCAAGAATCTTTTCCTTTATGCCTCCAACCGGAAGTACCCTTCCGCGGAGAGTCATTTCTCCTGTCATGGCAATGCCGCTCTTTATCTGCTTGCCTCGTAGTGCGGAAATCATTGAACTTACCATAGTGATTCCGGCAGATGGTCCGTCTTTAGGAACAGCTCCTTCCGGAACATGGACATGGATATCAAATTTCCCGAATTCCTCAGAGTTCATTTCTGCAAGTTCCGGATGGGCCTTGATGTACTGGTAGGCGATTGTAGCCGATTCTTTCATAACGTCTCCGAGGTTTCCTGTCATTGAAAGTATGCCTTTGCCATTGCTTACTGAACTTTCTATGAAAAGTATTTCTCCTCCCATTTCTGTCCAGGCGAGACCGGTTACTACACCAGGAGCTTCATTGCCTTTCTGCATGTCGTGAAAGTTGGTAGGAAGGCCGAGGTATTCTTTAAGATGCTCAGGCTTGATGGTTGTGGGACGTTCCTGCTCAAGTGCGATTTTCTTGGCTGTCACACGTGCTACCTTAGCAATCTGTTTTTCAAGACCTCTGACTCCTGATTCCCTTGTGTATTTGTCAACTATGGCTGCAATGGCGGAGGAACTGAATTTCAAATCTTTCTTTTCAAGTCCATGCTCTTCCAGCTGTCGCGGAATCAGGTAGTCTCTCGCTATTGCAGCTTTTTCTTCTGCAAGGTATCCGCTTACCTGTATCATCTCCATCCTGTCTTTAAGGGCAGGCTGTATAGTTGATGTCGTATTTGCCGTAGTGATGAACAGGACATTTGACAAGTCGTAGTCGATATCCAGATAATTGTCGTGGAATGTTGTGTTCTGCTCCGGGTCAAGTGCCTCCAGCAGAGCTGACGAAGGGTCACCCTTGAAGTCGCTGCTCAGTTTGTCTATTTCATCAAGAACAATCACAGGATTTGATGTGCCGGCCCGGTTTATGCCATTCAGTATTCTTCCCGGAAGTGCTCCGATATACGTTTTCCTGTGGCCTCTGATTTCAGACTCGTCGTGCAGTCCTCCCAATGCTATCCTGATGTATTTCCTTCCAAGAGCCTTGGCAATAGATTTGCCCAGACTTGTCTTTCCGACGCCCGGAGGTCCCCACAGGCATAGAATAGGAGATTTCATATTCCCCTTTAGTTTCAGTACCGCCAGATATTCAATGATTCTTTCTTTTACTGTCTCCAGGCCGAAATGGTCTTTGTCAAGAATTTTCTGGGCATGTTTGAGATCCAGGTTGTCATCAGAAAATTCATTCCAAGGAAGATCCAGCATGAATTGGATATAGTTGTACTGTGTGCTGTATTCAGGTGAATTCGGATTACTTCTTTCCAGCTTGGCCATTTCCTTTTCAAAAATCTCCTTCACTTCTTCAGGCCATTTTTTCGTTTCAGCTTTTGCCCTGAACTTTTCGAAGTCTTCCATTTCATCCATGCCAAGTTCTTCCTGTATGGTACGAAGCTGGTTGTTCAGGTAGTACTCTCTCTGTTGCTGGTCTATTTCGCTTTTTACCTTCTGGTTTATGTCCTGCTTGATTTTTAGCAGTTCAATTTGGGTATCAAGCACAGACAGAAGTTTCATGGCTCTGACTTTAAGATCTTCATATTGAAGAAGCTCTACTTTGTCCATAAAGTTTTCAACCTCTATGGTAGTCGCAATAAAGTTTACAAGAAAGTCAAAACTGTCAATAGCTTTCAGCGCCGAAATGGCTTCTTTCGGGACAAAAGACGATAGTTTGAGAATGTTTACAGCCTTGTCTTTCAAGGCTTCGCTGATCATCTTTGTATTGTTTTCCCCTATCTCTGGGACAATATCTTCAAGGTAGGTGACCTGTCCGAGCATATAAGGCTCGTATTCTACGATACTTTCGATTTTGAATCTCTTGAATCCCTGAAGTATTGCAGTCAGTGTGCCGTCCGGCATTTCAAGTGTCTTTATAATCTTTGCAACGGTACCGTATTCGTACAGATCTTCTTTCTGAGGATCTTCCACGATGACATCATTCTGAGGCACAGCACCTATGAACGCATTGTTTTTTTCTGCATCCTCAATCAGTCTGACTGATTTTTCTCTTCCTATTGTAATCGGGAATACGGCTCCCGGAAAGAGAACTGCATTCCGCAATGCAAGGATTGGAAGTGAATCAGGAAGGTCTTTCTCGTCTATTTTGAGAAAACCGTCTCCCGGCATTACCGGAATTATACTTACTTCTGCTCCTGTCGGTGACATTATGTCTTTTATGTCTTTCATTTTTAATCGTGTCTTATATTATTTAAGGAATAGTCGTTACCTATATTACAGCATACTGCCAAAATGACAGTGTTTCTTATCTGCTTATCGGGCTCGCCATTAATGTCAATCTTTATGCCACAATCTGTTCAGAATAGCCTCCGGCTACTGTCTGACTTTGGTACTGACAGGCAAATATAGATATGAAAATGAAAATAAATTCAATTACAATTTTGAATATTAAAAAAATAACTCTACTTTTGCACTCCTGTTTAAGACTATATAATTGGATTAAATACATAAAGTTATGACTAAGGCAGAAATCGTTAACGAGGTTGCAAAAGCAACTGGTATTGAGAAGATCGCGGTTCAGACTGTAATTGAGGCTTTTACGGATTCTGTAAAAGACTCACTTGCAAAGGGAAATCCGGTGTTTCTCAGAGGATTCGGCAGTTTCATAATCAAGCATAGGGCTGAGAAGACTGCTAGGAATATCACCAAAAGCACAACTATGACTATTCCGGCTCACGATATCCCGGCTTTCAAACCGGCTAAAGTATTTGTGAACGAAGTAAAAAAATAATATTTTAAAATTTTAAGAGTATGCCAAGCGGTAAGAAAAGAAAGAGACATAAGATGGCTACGCACAAACGTAAAAAACGTTTGCGCAAGAACAGACACAAGAAGAGAAAGTAGTCTCTTGGTCTGCCATTTTAGCAGTTGCTGAATTGAAAGAGGCTGTCCGTATAGTACGACAACCTCTTTTTGCTTTTAATTGTTACGTATTCAATGGATGAATCTGTAAAAGATCTTATTGTTGACGTCAATTCGTCAGAAGTCTCGATTGCGCTGATGGAAAACCATCGCCTTATCGAGCTTAACAAGGAGTCCAGCAAAGGGCACAGTTTTTCTGTAGGCGATGTCTATTTGGGAAAAGTGAAGAAAATACTTCCTGCGCTCAATGCTGCCTTTGTTGATATAGGTGATGAAAAGGAGGCGTTTGTCCACTACCTTGATTTAGGTCTTTATTTCAATGCGTTTGATGAGTTTGTAAAAAGACTCAATCCGAACACTGAAAAAAAGGGAATGTATTCCCATATAAAGATTGGACCGGCTTTGGAGAAAGAAGGACGTATAGAAAATGTCCTTTCTGTTGGCCAGATGATGGTAGTCCAGATAGTCAAGGAGCCTATTTCTACCAAAGGGTCGCGACTGACTGCAGAGATTTCATTGGCAGGACGGAACATTGTACTTCTGCCTTTTGCTGAAAAGGTAAGTATATCTCAGAAAATCGCTTCGAAAGAAGAGAAACGCAGGCTTGAGGCTTTGGTAAGGAATATTCTGCCCAGGAATTACGGCGCCATAATCAGGACAGCTGCAGAAGGAAAGAATGCGGCTGTTCTTGATGCGGAGCTTATTTCCCTGATAAATAAATGGGAAAGTTCCTGGGACAAGATTGCCAAGTCCAAGTCAGTACAGTTGTTGTTTACAGAATACAGCAAGACTACCACTATCCTCAGGGATCTACTCAATGATTCGTTTTCTAATATTTATGTTAACGATGAGACAGTCTATGAGGAGACCCGCAAATATATTTCACTCATTTCTCCGGAACAGGAGAAAATTGTGAGGCTTTATAAGGAAAATACGCCTATTTTCGACCATTTTGAGGTTACAAGGCAGATCAAAAGTTCTTTTGGAAAGGTGGTACCTATAAAGCAAGGGGCATATCTGATTATAGAACATACTGAGGCCCTTCATGTTATAGATGTAAACAGCGGAACCCGTTCGAAGAATAAGGAGCAGGAGCAGAATACTTTTGATGTGAACTGCTATGCTGCAGAGGAAATAGCGCGACAGCTCCGTCTTCGGGATATGGGTGGTATCGTAATAGTTGACTTCATAGATATGGAGTCCAACGAGCACAGAAATTTGCTCTTCAAACATATGCAGGAGCTGATGCAGAGCGACAGGGCTAAGCATAATGTTTTGCCGCTGACAAAGTTCGGTCTTATGCAGATAACCCGTCAGAGGGTGCGTCCTGCTACGGAGATAAATACCACGGAGGTTTGTCCGGCGTGCAACGGTACCGGAAAGATATCATCCAGCGTAGTCATTGACGAGGCTGTCGAGAGAAAACTTTCGTACTATGTTTCTGAGAAGAATCTTCATTCGTTTGTTCTTAAGGTGAGCCCTATTTTGGGTTCATATCTGAGCAGGGGATTCAATTCCATACTGAGAAAATGGAAGAGAAAGTACAAATGCAAGATAAAACTTGTTGAAATCACGGATTTCACAGTTCTGCAGAATGAATTTTACACTGAAAAAGGGGATAAGCTTGACAGCTGACCCCTTTTTAATGATTCATTACAAATGCTTTTTGCGATTAACATAAAATATTCTATATTTATATAGTTAACATATATTGTCATATATGAACCGTTTATTTGTTACCGGCGCTATGGCTCTGCCCTTTTTGGCGGCCTGCTCAAATGACAGGGAGGTGAAGGCTCCCAATGTAATTTTCATTCTGGCGGATGATCTCGGTTACGGGGATTTGGGCTGCACTGGCCAGACCAGATTTGAAACCCCGGAGATAGACGCACTTGCTTCTTCCGGAGTGATGTTTACGCAGCACTACGCAGGTTGTTCCGTAAGTGCACCTTCCCGGTCGTCTCTGGTGACCGGCCTTCATTCCGGTCATTCTCCTGTAAGGGGAAACAAGGAAATTATGCCTGAAGGGCAGTATCCGCTTCCAGAAGGTACGTTCAATGTCTTCGGGATAATGAAGGAAAAAGGCTATAAGACAGGCGTTTTCGGCAAATGGGGTCTTGGATATCCGGGATCTGAAGGGCGTCCTTCCGCTCAGGGAGTAGATGAGTTTTTCGGATACAATTGCCAGAGGATGGCACATACATATTATCCTGAGTATCTGTGGTATAATGATGAAAAATTTTTCTTGGAAGGCAATGCCGGGGATGGTTGCGGAGACTATGCCCAATACCTGATTCACGACAGATCTCTGGATTTTATAAGGGACAATGCGGACAGACCGTTTTTCCTTATGATTACTTCTGTGCTTCCTCACGCGGAACTGAGAATTCCTGAAGATGAAAAGGCTGCTTTCAAAGACAAGTTCCTGCCGGAGAAAGTCTATGCAGGCTGTGTTCCGGGCTCACCTGGCAACAAGGCCGGTGATTATGCCCGTCAGGAGGAATGTCACGAGGCTTTCGCCGCAATGGTTTCTCTTCTGGACAGGCAGGTCGGTGATGTGCGTAGGCTGCTGGACAGTCTTGGCATAGCGGATAATACGCTGGTTATTTTCACAAGCGACAACGGTCCTCATTCCGAGGGTGGTGCAGATCCGGACTATTTCAGAAGTTCCGGAGGATTCAGAGGTATAAAGAGGGATCTTTACGAAGGAGGCATCCGTGTCCCGTTCATTGCTTCTTGGCCAGGTGTTATTGAAGAGGGGTCTTCAAGTGACCATATTTCAGCTTTTTGGGATTTTCTTCCTACAATGGCAGATCTGACAAACGCCGATGTTCCTGAGTGTACAGATGGAATATCGTATCTTCCGTCCCTTACAGGTAAAGGCTGCCAGTCTGAGCATGAATACTTGTATTGGGAGTTTCATGAGGCTGGCGGCCGTCAGGCGGTAAGGCAGGGCGACTGGAAATATGTCCTTTATAATGTAAAGGAGAGTCCTGTAGCAGAACTGTACAATCTTGCAGATGACCCTGGCGAGACCGTAAATCTGGCTTCGGAGCATCCTGATATAGTAAAGAAGATGCAGACTATACTTGCCTCTGCCCGTACTGAGTCTGAAGCTTTCAGGTTTTGACCGGTTATTCGATACTGCAGGAGAGCTCGAGCCAGCGCATTTCCTTTTCCTCTGAGACGGAAATGATTTCACCTACGCGGGCGGATGCTTTCTGAAGTTCCTCGAAATCAAGAGTTCCACTGCTGAGCTTGGCTTCAAGCTCAGCTTTTTCTTCTGAAAGGGCAGCCATATCTTTTTCGAGCTGCTCCAGTTCTTTCTGCTCTTTGTAGCTCAGTTTCTTTTTTGCAGGTTTCTGTTCATGACTTGTTTGTCCGTTTCCTGCAGAACTCTTTCCGGTATTCTGGTTTTTTCCTGATACGACAGCTTTTTCAGAAGCCCTGGCTGCCTGCCGCTGCTCAGCTTCATACTCCTTTATAAACTCTCGGTACTCGCTGTAGCTTCCTATGAAGTCTTTGATGACTCCGTCTCCGCAAAAGACGAAAAGGTGGTCGGCAAGCCTGTCGAGGAAGTGTCTGTCGTGTGAGACAATGATAAGTGTTCCGCTGAATTCCTTAAGGTACTCTTCCAGGATATTCAGCGTGACGATATCCAGGTCATTGGTCGGCTCGTCCATTACCAGAAGGTTAGGCTGCTGCATAAGGATAGTCAACAGGTACAGCCTCCGCTTTTCTCCTCCGCTCAGTGTGCCTACTTTGTTTGCAAGCATATCGTGCGGGAAGAGGAAGCGGCTGAGGAGCCTGGTATCATTGACTATGTCCAGTACGGTGTCTTCCGGATTGAACTCCATACCTTTCTGTCTGTAGTAGCCGATTTTCAGTGACTCTCCTCTTTCGATGGTTCCTTCCAGCAGTCCAGGCAATGTTTCTCCGGCTTTTTCCTTTGCCTTGACAATTTCCGGGTCCGTAGTTACCATTTCCGGTGAGTATTCTCCCGTAAGGAGGTTGATGAAAGTACTCTTTCCTGCTCCGTTCCTTCCTACGATACCTACTTTTTCGTAACGTTGGAACTTGTATGAGAAATGGTCCAGATAGCATTTTGTACCATAGTGGAAGGATACGTCTTTGCAGTCTATGATTTTAGTGCCGAGACGTGTGCTTCCCTGTACCTCAGACAGGGAAATCTGCTTTTCTGTATATGACTGTGAAGCCCTGTCTTTGATTTCATGGAAAGCATTGATCCTGTATCGGGCCTTTCCTGTACGGGCCTGAGGGGTGCTTCTTATCCATTCCAGCTCGCGTCTGTAGATATTGCGCACTTTTTCTGTTTCCGCATTGAAGTTGGCTATTCTTTCCTGTCTCTTTTCCAGGAAGTTCTGGTAGTTGCCTTTATACGTATAGACAGCGCCTCTGTCCATTTCCATTACAGTGTTGCATACCTTGTCCAGAAAATAGCGGTCGTGTGTCACCATCAGGAGTGTACAGCGCGAACGTGAAAGGTATCCCTCCAGAAATTCTATTGCATTTATGTCCAGATGGTTGGTCGGCTCGTCCATAATAAGGAAATCAGCTTCTGAAGCGAGCATCTCAGTGATGGCTACGCGCTTTACCTCTCCTCCCGAGAGTTCTTTCATCTTCTGTTCAGGGTTTGGCAGGTTGAAGCTTGTCAGAAACTGCTTTACTCTGAGTTCGTATTCCCAGAGGTGTTCCTGGTCCAGATGTTCTGTAAAACCGGAACTATGGTCCATAATCTGGTCGAAAATGGATTTTTCAGGATCATGGTCGTATTCCTGTTCCAGGAAGGCAATGCGTATATCTTTCAGGAACATTATTTTTCCTCCTGAGTCAGACTTGTCCTTTCCTGCCAGGATTTTCATCAGGGATGTCTTTCCTGTACCGTTTGGAGCGATAAGGGCTATCTTATCGCCTTCATTTATGTTGAATCCTATATTTTCAAAGAGAACTTTCGGTCCGTATGACTTGGAAATGTTTTCTATCTGGAGATAACTTGCCATCTTTTTACTATTATAGTGCAAATATAGCAAAAAGCGAGAGCAGAGACAAAGTTTTACTTTGGCTATGCCGAGCGCAAGCGTTTATGTGAGCTTCAGCTCAAATTGGCAAAAAGCGAGAGCAGAGACAAAGTTTACTTTGGCTATGCCGAGCGCCGGCGTTTATGTGAGCTTCAGCTCAAATTGGCAAAAAGCGGTATATGTAATCCAATATTTCATAACTTTACAGAAAATCTATCGATATGGCAAACTACAGCATATATTTCAGCCCGACAGGAGGAACAAAAAAAGTAGCGGACCTCCTGACTGCAAATTTTGACGGTGTATTTAGCGAAATTGATCTGAGTCATCAAGTCGCTAAGACAGTATTTGACAGAGATGATATCTGTGTGGTATCAGTTCCTTCATACGGAGGACGCGTACCTGCTGTTGTCTGCGAGCGTCTTAAAAATATGGCAGGCAGGGGAGCGAAAGCAGTCTTGAACTGTGTATATGGAAACCGTGCATGGGACGATACCTTGACTGAACTTCAGGATATCCTTGAAAGACAGGGGTTTAATTGTCTGGCGGCAGTCGCGGCTGTAGCGGAACATTCACTTTTCCGTCAATTTGCCACAGGCCGCCCTGACGACTCTGATGCAGAAGACTTGAAACTGTTTGCAGAAAAGATCATGGTGCACCTTGAAAATAATGAGCCGGGAACACTCAGGCTCGAAGGCAAGCATATAAAATATAAAGAGTTCGGCGGCTCTCCGCTCAAGCCTGTGGCGGATGATGACTGTACAGGATGCGGACTTTGCGCTGAAAAATGCCCTGTGGAAGCAATAGATCCACTGAATATTAAGGATGTGGACAAAAATTTATGTATCAGCTGTATGAGATGTGTCCGGATTTGTCCGTCAAATGCCAGAAAAGTTGATCCTGATATATGGTCTGCCATTAGCCGGAGGCTTGAACCTGTTCTTGGCGGTCGCAAGGCCAATCATCTTTTTCTATCAGAACCGATGAGTGAAAAGGAAAAAATGCTTTCCGGAATGTACTATTCTGCAGTTGACAGCCAGTTGCTTCAGGAACTGAACGATACCAAATTGCTCCTGCAGCAATATAACAATCTTTCTCCACAGGATATTGAATCCCGCCATAAAACAATGAAAAGCATCCTTGGAAGTACAGCGGATGACAATTTCTTTGTGATGCAGCCTTTCCTGTGTGATTATGGCACCAATATTCATATCGGTAAAGGCTTTTTCTCCAACTTTAACTTTACAGTCCTTGACGAGGCGGAAGTGAGGATTGGAGACAATTGCTTTATCGGCCCTAATGTCAGTATTTACACAGCCTGTCACAGCACGGATCCAGTCGAAAGGAACAGCCGTCGTGAGTGGGCTGAACCGGTAACTATAGGGGATAATGTATGGATAGGGGGAAGCGTGACCATACTGCCCGGTGTCACTATCGGCAATAATGTTACTATCGGTGCAGGTTCTGTCGTTGTCAAGGATATTCCTGACAATGTAGTCGCCGTCGGAAACCCTTGTAAACCAGTAAAGTCAATTTGATTCTGGAAACATATTCTTGAAAATCTTAGTTTTTCTATTGTTTTTCGGGGGGGGGTAATTCATATATTTGCAACTGTTGCAAATTGATTCAGGTCAATAGCAGGAATCTTTACTGATTGTAATTTTGTTAACAGAATTGACCGGAGATGAAACCACTCTATCGAATATTGCTGACAGCAGTTTGCCTGCCCTTCCTTTTTGCTGCCTGTAGTCTGGCAAGCCTCATACGTGAAGAGTCAAGGCTTGAACAGGTGCGCGTCTATCTTGCTGACGGATCGATAATAGAAGGCAAAGCCAAGTTGCCGGATCTGGAAGACAGGCATATCCGCATTGCCTCAAACGGCAAAGGACACAGGTGCATAAAGGCAGATAGCATAAAAGCATTGGCATTCAGAAGAGAAAATTCGGAAGGACGGCGGGATATTTTCCTTTACAGTAAATACCGGAACAGAGACCGGGTTACAGGGCCTTTCTGGATGAAACTTGAAGGTTACGGTCCTCATCTGGACATATGCCGTTGCGGAGCGTATTATGCTTATGGAAAGGACGGAGAGGTGGAAGTCCAGTCATCGTTTAATGACCGCGTTTATATTGTCGCATTCCGTAAAGACTGCCCAGGGCAGCTGGTCGGATATGATGACAGCCGTATTGCAACCCTTAGAATGAATCTTCTCGAAATTCTGGGGGATGATCCTGTATTATGCGCGAAGTTGCATGGTAGGGAGTTGTCTGTTTCAGACTACCGGACCATATGTAGTGAATACAATCCTGAAAACAGTCGTGAAGATGGGAAATTCATTTGAACATATCTGCAAATACGCCTTATGCCTTGTTCTTGTATTGGCATGGAATCTTTCCCGTGCGCAGGATTATTATAACTATACCCAGGTGGGGGCTTATGCGGGATACACTTGGATAGCGGATACTTATAGCCATTCGGCATATACAGTCAATATTAGTGCTGACTATCATTTCCATAAAACATTCTATGCTTCAGTTACCGGCCGTATAATCAACTATAAAGGAAGCAAGCGGTCGGGATATGAGCCGGAAGGTGCTACTGAAGAAGAGATACTAAATGACAATTCAGGCTTGTGGATGGTGGGCATCGGTCCGGGTGCAGACATAATTAGCAACAGTTCAGACAGGATTTTCACTTGTATTTATCTGGGATACGGAAAAGTGAACAAGGATTATGAGGTGATGGACCCAGGCGGGTATTCCGAGTCTTTCGATTCACAGAAAGGTGGAGCCGGCTGTGTTTTGCAGTTGGGGTATGAGCATTGTTTCGGAGGCGGCTTGGTGATGGGAGCTTCGCTGGACGGACAATATCTGGCCGGAAATTTCAGCTGGACTGCCGGGCTTAGGCTGGGTTTCAGGTTTTAGAGAAGTCAGGACTGAAGATTGACAAGTGTTGATTTAAAATAGTATTTAGGTATGAGAAAAGTTATTCTGTATTTGGTAGCATTGTCATTTCTCATAGCAGATTTGACTTCATGCGGTGTTGCTCAGGCTGTGTTACAGATCCGAAATGAGACCAAGTTTGAGTGTGCATCTGTTGTCCTGGATGACGGAACTGTTCTTGAAGGAGAGGCTGTCTTGCCGAATGGCTATTCTGAGAGTATCAGTTTCAGGACAGAGAATGGAGAAAAAAGGAAAATTCCTTCTTCCGAGATTGATTTCCTGACAATGTGGAATAAAAATCACGGGGACAATAAGTATGTGCTTGTCTATAGGGATGCTTATTTAGGGACTACGAAGAAAAAAGGAGATATCTTCAAGAGCAGGTGGATGCTTCCCGAGGCTACAGGTCCCCATCTTACAGTAATGGCCTATGCAGATGATTTTCAGTTTAATGCATACGGGCAGATGCTTCTTGTCGGAGAGCAGATACGATACTATTTCTTCAAGGAAAATGACAGCAGGGGCTATAATGTTGCTTCAAAGGGCTATGCCAATTCTGTATCACTTGCCCGCAGTGAAATAATGGATTTTCTTTCTGACGACCCAGATCTTTGCAAGGCCATTAAGGAAAAGAGAATCGAACCTTTTGAGTTTGATATCATTTGCGAGACATATTCTCCGGGAAACGGTACATCTGAGTGACTCGGAGTCAGGATGAATGTATTGTACAATTTTAATAATATCGATTTATGAAAAAGATTCTTTTTGCAATTCTAAGTATTGCTATGCTGGCCTTTGCAGGTTGCAGCAAGGATTCCGGCGATGAAAGCGGAGATGGTGAGGGACCTCTTAAAAAGATTACCTGGGAGCAGCTCGTCAAGGAACATCCGTTTGTGGGTGGCTTCCCGAAATTTGACGGAGAAATCGAAGGGTATGTCTATAAGGAAACAATGGGACTTGAGAGCGTGGTTTTCTTTGACTACAAATGTGACAAGTCGGTTTCTGTCACATATTACGACAAACTTGTAAAATCAGGTTTTACTGATAAGAGTAATGAAATTTATGAGAAGACAGCGGACGGAAAGGAATATACTTTCATCGGAGGTTACGCGGCGGGAAACTTTGCTCTGTCTTTCAATTGTGAGTGATACGGTAAATATTGCCCTCAGCGGGCAGGTCGGTATCGTGGAGCCGACCCAAAAGGGTCGGCTTTCGTTGTTATAAAGGATTGCGAAGTCGCCGTCGGAAGGTTCTTCCAGAGTTC
>URDD01000007.1 GCA_900546395.1 uncultured Bacteroidales bacterium
GCAAAGTCATTTTGGATGCTAGGATTGAACCAAAGACCTATTTCGACCCCAAGACTACGCCCTTTATCAACAATCGGCGCGAGTCCCCGCGGATACTTTGCAGGATCAGGAGTCCAATAGTCGGGGTTATCCCATATATTCTTGAAAGACCCTTTGGCAACAGCAGAATTAGGACTTTTCCCTGATTGCCAGCCATCATCTATCTGGAAAACAGTAATACCAAGTCTTGCAGCCTTTTCCAGCTCAGCCAGACAAAAAGCCTCATTTACCTTTGAATCCTGACTTCTGTCACCCCATGTATTCATCATCACCATCTCCAACCTGTCTCTGCAGTGACTTCGAATATTTTTCTGATAAGACCTTAAGGCTTTCAGCGCCCCGAATTCCCCACCACAACAAACTCCGGTAACGGTAGTATAGACAGGCGTCCATTTGTCAGGACAAATATCTCCGGAACAAACTCCGGGCGATGTTAGCGAAAATTCGCCGAAATCAGCATAGAAGTCTGCTCCTCCATAGTAAAGTTGGACATCTGAAGAAGGCGCTTCCTTAAGAAAGAAAATACCGGAAGAATCCACACCGTTTTCAAGAAACAGAATATTTCCACGATATGGGTTCTTCCTGTATGATATTATATCTTTCTCAGAAACAAGATTATCATTCCAGTCCGTAATATCTGTAAATTCGACAGCCCTTGCCTTCCAGTGGCTGCCGGCAAGCGAGAGCCTGTCAAGAACAGCCGTGACAGGCTTCGATTTCATATCTGCAAAGAATTCTATATTCTTGCGGTCAGCATTATTTATTTCCCTTGCATCTCCGAAGTTGTCAAGCCGGCCTTTAAGACTGATATCACTGACAATTACCGGAGCATCGTCATATATTTTCAACTCTCTCATAACCTGAAGATTGTTTTCAGTATAATTTATAAGAACACTAAGATAAGCAGGCGTTCCAGAGGCCGCATCTACACGTTTAGAACTATATGACGAAGCACTACCTTTACCGTTAAATGAAGTCATTACAAAATCAGGGCGTACTGATTTCATCTTATGGACTTTGCCGTTTTTTTTATCCGTAAGGCTGAAGGTCATTAGATTACCTCCGTTCCAGACATACTTTCTTTCTATAAATATATTCCCTACGACGAGAGTATCACCGTCAAGACGGCTGTAAGTTCCTGAAGTTTCAGGCATCAAATGAGTTTTAGGTTTGGCAAGCACCTTATCAGGAAGATTGAATCTCTGTAAATCTGCATTTCCATCTGTTTTTCCTACACCGGCTTTCATCAAAGACTTAAGTTCTCCGAGATATGAAGTATATACATCCCTTGGCAAACAGCTCTTGCGGTGACAGATTGATGCTGCCATTCCTGCAACTTCTCCCATCATTGCAGTTGTCCGCATTACCCGGACAGTACCTAAAGCTACATGTGTGACGCTGATATTACGCCCTGCCATAAAAAGATTCCCTATATTCCGTGAATACAGACATCTGTACGGTACAGCATAAGGATGTATCCAGTTATGCACAGTAGCAGCCTTAAATTCCGCTCCTGGAAATCTTTTTGAATTCAGCGAATCAGGAAAGTGCAGATCAATTGCCCATGTAGTAGTAAATGAAGCATCCGGGTAATCGGCATTATTGTCTATGTCACCCTGAGTAAGGATATGATCTCCAAGCAGACGACGGGACTCACGCTTCCCCGCTATATAGGCTACCCAATCAAGGCTGCGATTGCGCCACTTGGCATTGTCACTGAAATGATTCTTAAGAAAACTCCAATTTGAATATACCACAAGTAAACCATAATCCCGGATTCTTTCAGCATCGCGCACCTGATCGCAATTCATTCCTGTCTCCCACTTCCATTCGCCCACTGTTACTTTTTCACAATTATTACTATTGAATTCGATTCCGTATGAAAATTCAGGAAATGAAGTTTCAGCATTCTCCTCCTTTGAATACCACTGTACGGAAGCCCCCATCACCATATTGTCTGCCTTGTCCGGAGCAAGGCTTTCCGCATATTCATAACGAGACTCCCTGCCTGTTCTCCAATCGGCACCAGACAGAAAACCGATTGTTCCATCTCCGGTACAGTCTGAAAACAGAGGTGCGTCAAGCCATATCTCTTCAGAGGTTTCTATGTTTTTTATAAGGACTGATTTGATGATATTCCCATCCATCCTGACATCAATAGCCCTGAATGAAGGGAATAATGTAACATTCCTCTCTTTTTCAATGAAAGACTGCTTCTTATCATCCTCATAATATTCTGCAGGCTTTGCATTACCGCTGCGGGTGTGCCCGAACTCTCTGATCATACGTCCCAAGCCATCATAAGGACCAATCTCGGAATATCCGCCCAAGTGCACTCTTACCTCTGAACTATTGTTCCCGCCAAGTACAGGCCTGTCGTTTACAAGTGCTACATTACATCCCAGACGGGCTGCACTGACTGCTGCGCACATACCTGCCACTCCGCCTCCGACTACCACAAAGTCAAAAGTACGGATCTGTGGTTCAGGGAGATTCAGCGCCTGCCTTCTGAAATCCACCAATTCATCATATCGCGAAGTAGGAATGGAGGCAGAATCATCTGTAATATAGATGGCATCACAACGTCCGTCAAAACCGCCAAGATCCGTCAAAGCCAGTTCAGCGCAACCTTTCTTGAGTCTGGCGCTTCCGGCATACTGCCATTGCCAACAGTCTCCGAGAGAGCCTAGAACGGAGTCCAGCTCTCTTCCTCCGATGCGGACCTTAAACCTTCCCGGACCTTCTGCTTTACACCAAGGTGATGTCCAGTTATATGTGCGGACATACACATGCCATTCTCCTGAAGATGGCACATCTATTTGCGTAACAGCATCTGCTACAGGCTTTCCCAAACCATGGGCAAGAAGGTAAGGGGATCCCATAGTATCCATGAACTGCTGGTCAACAACCCAGCCGCCTTTATGAGCAAAACTCTCTGCTTCTACAAAAATTTCTTTTGCAAATCCGCTGAGACACAAGGTCAGAAGCAAGGATATTGTCAGTATTTTTTTCATTGATATTTATTCTTGAACATATTTAAAATCAGAGCTTTTCAAACATCCAGAGTCTGAAGACGAGCCTATAAATATATTGAAATCACCAGGTTCGGGTCCCCAGGTCATATCCTGACGAAGAAAAGAAATTGTTTCAGGAGTAATATCAAATACCACTTCGCGACTTTCTCCAGGTTTAAGAGTAATACGCTTGAAGCCCTTAAGTTGCTTGACAGGACGGGTAACACTCCCGCAAAGATCTCTAATATACATCTGGACAATCTCAGTACCCTCATAATGACCAGTATTGGCAACCTTGACTGATGCCCTGATTGCACCTCCGTATTCCAGGACTGGACTGCTTAGGTTTATTTCTCCATAAGAAAATGTCGTATAACTCAGTCCGTGACCAAACGGATATAGTGGAGAATTAGGGATATCTATGTACCTTGACAAATATTTGCCTTTACCGATATTGGGACGGCCCGTATTTTTCTCAGCATAAGTCATAGGAACCTGTCCGATACTGCGAGGAAATGTCATCGTCAGCTTTCCGGACGGATTGTAATCATTGTAAAGCACATCCGCAACTGCCGGACCTCCCATTGATCCAGGACACCACGCTTCCAGGATTGCGGAAGCAAGCACGCTCTCACGCGACAAGTCAAGCGGCCTTCCATTGACAAGAACTACAGCCACCTTGTTGCCTGCCTCTACAAGACGTTTGAGAAGATCTGTCTGCACCCCTGGGATTCTGATATCGCTGCGTGCCGCTGCCTCCCCACTCATATCTCGGCTTTCACCCATTACGAAAACTACCTTATCCGCCTTTGACGCGACATCAAGCGCAGTTGCAAAACCGCTTGTATCCGGCTTTGCAACATCACACCCTCTGGCATAGAATACGTTTTCTTTTCCGGCTCTTTGATAAAGCGCTTCAAGAATAGAAATATCCTTAAATCTGAAACCTTGTGCAGACCAGCAGCCGATATAGTCTCCCGGAGTTGTTGCAAGAGAACCTATTACAGCTATCTTTTCGCCTTCTGCAAGAGGAAGGATACCGTCATTTTCCAACAAGACCATACTTTCACATGCTGACTGGCGTGCCTGCTTAAGATGTTCTCCGGTCCGCACATCGTTTTTTTCTCTTTCAAGATTACAATACCTGTAAGGATCATCAAACAGACCCAAGGATTCCTTTGCCTCAAGTACCCTCATGACAGCCCTGTCAAGAAGAGACTCCGGAACCTTTCCTGATTTCACAAGATCTGCAAGAGCCTTATAATATACATCACCCATCATATCCATATCTACACCGGCCTCAATAGACTGCAAAGCTGCATGAGGGACATCTTCAGAATATCCATGGGCAATCATCTCTGCCATTGATGAAAAATCCGTAACGACCAATCCTTTGAATCCCAGTTCATTCCTGAGAATATCCTCTAAAAGGTATTTGTTTGCCGTTGCAGGAATTCCGTCGAACTCATTAAAGGAAGTCATTACACTCCCGGCACCGGCACTGACTGCGGCTGCATACGGAGGAAGATAGACTTCTCTGAATTGCCTGTCAGACATGTCAACCGTATTATATTCTCGTCCCGCAATCGGAGCTCCGTAGGCCGCATAGTGTTTTACACAAGCCATTACCGTATTGCTATCCGCAAGACTTTTGCCTTGTATTCCCTTTACTCTGGCTGCTGCTATAAGCGAACCGAGCCAAGGGTCTTCACCTGCCCCCTCAGCTACTCTTCCCCAACGCGGATCATAAGAAATGTCAACCATCGGAGCATAAACCCAGTTAAGTCCTGATGCAGAAGCTTCGACTGCGCCTGTCCTCGCTGATTTCTCAATTGCATCAAGATTCCAAGAACAACTCTCAGCCAAAGGAATCGGAAATATCGTCTTATATCCGTGCACCTCATCATAGCCGAAAAGCAGTGGTATTCCAAGACGACTTTCTTCGACCGCCACTTTCTGTAGCTTACGTATATTCTCTACGGTCAATACATTGAAGACATTTCCACACTTTCCGCTGCGGATATCATCAAGATACTCCTTTCCTTCAGTGGGACCCGTAAGATCCCACTTGCCGGAAACAAGAACAAGCTGGCCAACCTTCTCCTCAACTGTCATTTTCGACAGAAGTTCAGTAAGCCGGATATTCTTATCATCAATTTCACTTAAATCAACTTCTCCTTTCAGAACCAGATCTGCAGAAGAATGACCGACATAAACAGTGAATACACCTGGCTCAACTATAAACCTTTTCGTATCAACATCGAAAAAAGAAAAAGCGTCTTCTCCCAGATTAAGTGAAACAGATCTGGATTCACCTTTCTTGAGGAAAATCTTTGAATATTCCTTAAGCTCGATAACCGGTCTCTTGACAGAAGATTCATTGTCGCCTACATATATCTGAATTACCTCTGCAGCATCCATGTTTCCTGTATTAGTTACAACGAAGCTGACTTTTGCCTTATTTACCCCTGTTTTCTCGATTTTGAGAGAATCATAAGAGAAGCTGCTATAGGAAAGACCGTATCCGAAGGGATATTTTGGAGAAATTCCTGATTTTGCATATCCGCGATAGCCTACGTAAACACCTTCAGTATATGTAACTCTCTTATTCTTATCATAATAACTATTAAAGACAGGGTTATCCTCCCACTTGTTTTCAATGGAAACAGGTAGTCTTCCACTTGGAGATATCTTGCCGGTAAGCACCTCTGCAATAGCGCGTCCACCTTCCTGACCAGGATACCATGCCATAAGGACAGACTCCACATTTTCAGACCATCCGTTAAAATCAACACCACCGCCAGCATTGACAATTACAGATACCTTATCATGAAGTGAAGACACAAGGTTGATAAGATCTGTCTGGTCCTTAGGCATTGCGAATGGCCTGTCAAACCCTTCTCCTTCACTTGAACTATTGAAGCCGGCACAAAATACCACATCGGTAGCCTCTCCAAGCGCCTTGACCAGCTTCTCTTTATCCATTACTCCGGCATCGAAAACTACCGTACCTTCTCCTGCATTGTCAAAAAACTCAAATTTGAGACTGTATGTTTTTCCCTTTTCAATATCAAAAAAGACAGAACGGGAACTTAAAGAATGATTGGACCAATGCCCTCCGACATTCTCTCCATTAACAAAAAGACGGTAACCATCATCGCCGGACATTCTTACTCTCACTTTTCCTGATACTTCTGCCTTAAGAACACCATTCCATACAACGGAAAAACCATCAGCAGGCATCCCCTCAAACGGACTTCCATATTTCCAGTAATGAGTAGGATTTTCCTCGATTACAGTCTTGAATATTTTCCCTTCCGGCCTGTTATTGCAATAATAATCTGCTCTGAATCCTTTTACAGCATAAGTACTGTCTGCATATACCCATGGAAGAATATTCCTGTAAAGTCCCTCATCTGACAACAATGTGACTTTCTTTTCACCATGTACGGTTTTCATTCCATCATATACGGAAACTGTAGAATATGGAGTTACAAAACCGCTTCCTCCACCTGTTGGAATCTCTGTGGCATTAGGCCCCATAACAAGAATCTTTGACTTTTTTGATATCGGCAGGCATCCGTTCCTGTTTTCAAGAAGAACAACTCCTTCTCTGGCAATATCAAGAGCTGTATTGCATGACTGAGGATTATCAAGAGGAATAGACTTATCCTGCATAGGACGATCCAACAGACCGAATGCAATGAAAGTCTGCAGAAGGTGCTGCACCTTCTCATCGATCGTTTTTTCAGAAACTGCTCCTGACTCTATTAAAGGAAGTAATCTTTCCTTTGTAAAATACACACCTTTAGGACATTCCAGGTCAAGGCCGCCATTAGCTGCTCCCAATGTAGAATATACGGATGTCCAGTCTGACATTACAATTCCGTCAAATCCCCACTGATTACGGAGAACCTCAATATTGAGCCATGGATTTTCAGTAGAATGACATCCCCATACAAGATTGTAGCTGTCCATAACTGAAGCTACTCCTGCCTCCTGTACCGCTTTACGGAATGCCGGGAAATAAATCTCATTAAGTGTCCTTTCATCCACATCAGAACTGACACTGTGACGGACATGTTCAAGCTGGTTGTTCGCCACAAAATGCTTTACCGTAGCAAGGACACCTTCTGCCTGGACGCCAAGTATATACTGCTTTGCAGTTTCAGATGTAAGGAATGGATCCTCACCCATATACTCATAATTTCTTCCGCACTGCGGTGCACGATAAATGTTGACACCGGGACCAAGAAGGACTGCGACTCCACGAGCTTTTGCATCCTGCCCGAGAGAATGTCCCAAGCGGTTTGCAAGTTCCCTGTTGAATGTTGCGGCAGTCAGTATGCCACTGGGATACAGAGTACTAATCGTATTGTTCCTGATACCCTGCGGACCGTCTGCCATTTTTATTTCAGGAATGCCCAATCTCTCTACAGGTCTGAGTACAAATGACTTGACGCTTGAAATATAATCAATTTTCTCTTCAAGAGTCATCTTGGATACCAGTTCGGCCGCGCGTGCCTTATGTTCTTCAGTTATACGTACCGGAGAATCTTTTCCGAATGACGCTCCGCCACTGTCCTGCGCCGAAATGTTAAACGTCATTCCTGTGAATAATGTTATAGCTGACAGATATGCAGCAATGCCAATCCCTAATTTTTTCATCATAGGATCATTCTGTTATTTGTGTTATTTGATATGGATTAAGGCAAGCCTCGTGAGCAGACTTCCGTACAATTTCACCTTTGAATTTGTCAACCGATGATGGAAAATAGCTGTTTTCAAGGACGCTTTTGCCGGAAATACTCTCATACCAGGTACAAGATGCGGCATAACGCCCGTACGTAACCTCAAGATGATAACCGTCTCTGTTGAATTTGTCTCCTATACTGGATGTTCTTCCATTCTGAATAGTTGTACCGCAAGGGATAATAATATCAACATCATGTTTTTCCTTTACATTCCGCAAAGCAGAAACTATACAATTGTACATTTTCATCTGACTCTTGTCATAATTCAGAAATGCCTGATGAGTGGAATTTTCCGCATAAGCCCATGTCTGGTGAAAAGCTATCTTGAGTTTTCTGTTTGTCACTCTTTCCTTCACATAACCTATCATATTATCCAGATAAGGGATATAGGTATCGTACATTCCGGAATAGTCACTTGCCTGCTGGAGGCTGACAATATCCCAGTTTTCGTCAGCCAGTGCAGCAGACAGAGATACATTCTTCTTGTTTGTCTTGTTTCCGCCCTCGACCTTCCTGTACTCATATGCAGCCTTGCCACTTAATGCATTGGACCAATGTTTCTCCAGAGGACACCCTCCAATATAAAGGTTACCGATAATAACCTCTTCCCCTGCTGCATCAAAAAGATTCCAAAGATATTGTTCGACAGCATCCTGAGAAAAACTGTTTCCAATAGCAAGAATACGCAAGGGTTTCTTTTCCACTGATATGACAATGGAGCCGGAGAGTCTTTTAGTCTCACCGGGACATTCAACCTTAATAATTGCCTCTCCCGCTTTTTCACCTCTTACGACTATACTGCTGTTATTGTCCTCGATTATAGAGACAATTCCGGAATCAGATGTTGTCCAATGATAATCCAGAGACAGAAGTTCCTCACTGCTGAACTTGGGGTTTATTGTAATTTCATCACCCTCTCCAATATTGCAGGAGCTATTTACGAGAAGCCATTTGTCACTGTATGCAGGAATTGCCTTCTTCTCAGAACATGAAATAAAAGAAAGTGTGAAAAGAATACAGGAAATAATGTGACAGGCCAAATTCCTTTTCATAATGGCTACTATTGAACTTTTACATTTTCCAGAATTGCCCAGCCGTCTTCAGTGAGATAGTCTTTTTTTACAGCCATCCTGATGCCTGGCTGCGGAATGCCTGATATCTCTACAGTCGTATCAACAATACCAACACTCCAGCTATAAGCTCCTACTGGAACTCCCTTGAAAGATATTTCAAAGAAATACGATGTCGGGCTGCCTTTAATCCATTTGGAAAGGTCAGTTGAATCATCAACAAAAACCTTTACCGGCTTTTTGGTACTTACATCAAGCAAGGCAAAAGCTACCTTATATTTCTGATTCCACTGCTTCAAGTTGGCAGGACAATATCCCCAACCCAGATTAACCCATGAGGAGGATACTTTTACTGTCTGCCCCTGCAAAACTTCAAGCGGAACGGAAACCTTATCCGGATAAAGCCTGTAGCCACCTTCCTGGACAAATCGCTCAACGTAGCTATATGCATCAGTAAACCAGGAACGTGTTTCATTTCCCACACGGAAATCCATCATATTGACACACGCTTCCTGCGAGTCCAGAAACTCGCCCTCCCTTACATCTGCAGGAGAGTTATAGCCGTCACCTTTCATTCCAGACTGATGTCCCGGACTATCTACGATATATCCGCCTTCCATAATTACAGGAAGTTTATATTTCCACTTTTCAACAAATGACCTTTCCCAATCATTATAGCCCCAATCCTGGTTTTTCATGCCGAAAGAGTCTGCACGAAGGCAATATCCGTTATTTATTGCTATTTCCAGAAGAGTCTCACTGTCAGGCTGTGCATTTTTTCCAGAGCTTTTTGGATGACCTATCTGGCGATGATAATTTATGACAAGCGGAACTTTTGTAAAACAACGGGAATATAATGATGTAATCCATTCCATTGTATTTTTCTTGTATTCTGGCGTATTGTCAGAAACAACGCCTTCATATGTTCCTGATGATGTCTCCACCAGTCCTTCATAACAAACATTATGACCTTCGCCCCATTTGCCGAGTCCATATGCGTCAATGAATGCAGTTTTTGAGGGATCATTGAATTCTTCCGCAAATGCCTCGATAAATTTCTCATAGTATTTTCTCCACACAGGATCCATAACATCAGGAACTTTCCTGTCCGGATACCTGTCATTTTCAAGCCAGAATCTTGCTCCTGCATCAAAGACAAACTGTGGAGTATTCTCACCTTGGTCGCGTCCGTCAACTACAACTCTGAACGCCACAGGGAGTCCAAGTTCACGAGCTCTTTTTACCAGTTTTGTAAGATTATGGTTCTCGTCCTGCCAGAAATATTTCCCATCCGCAGGGTTCATAACCCTCCATTTGGTACGTATATAACATGCTGACGCATAGTCCCTGACCTTAACAGATTTGCCCAAAGCAGACACATATACCTCAGTATCAAAATATGAAACATCCGAATCAGCAGAGAGGTACATGACCCAGCCTGTCATGGGATTCCTGATTACACTTGTTTTGTCGGCATAGAGCTTAACCTCTTTGTTTCCAACAATATTTTTATCATCCACATTGTCCTCAAGCGGTTTTTCCCCACAGGAAAAAAACGACAAAATAATCAACAACGAAACAAAAACCTTCTTCTTCATAAAATGAAAATTATTTTACTTCGACATTTCCAAGAATAAGCCATCCTGCATCATTATATCTTCCTTTTGCTCCGAGACGGATACCTATCTTGTCTCCACAGGCCGCATCAGTAATTCCTACTCCCCATTCATATTGACTATCACTGTGTCCTGATGAGATATCCGGAATTTCAATTTTAAAATCATAAGCCTTACGCCCTCCTACCCAATCATGAGGATGTGCCTGCTCATCCTGGAAGATATGAACAGGTGTGCCAGTCTTCTTATCCAATAGTGCAAAAGAAACCTTAAAGCGGTCTTTGTATTGCCTTATATTTGTCGGACAATAAGAATGTCCGAGATTAAGCCACCTGTGCTGAATTATATAAGTATTTCCTTTTTCACAAATCTCCGGATAAGACAGTTCGTCCGGATAGACCCTGTAACACCCTTCCTCAATGAAACGAGTCACCAAATCAAATGCATCATTAAACCATGAATAAGTTTCGCCATTTGATATATTTGCGCTATATCTCAAATCCATCATACAACAATGAGCGCCATGCATTTCATTGAATTCACCCTCTCTCAAAGAACGTACATCCGGATAATCACATGAATAATCATGAGATCCCTGGACCCATCCACCTTCTCCGAGAACAGGAACCTTATTGGTCCAGTTTGCTATAAACTCACGTTCCCAGTCACCATATCCGTATCCCTGCTTCATACCAAAGGCATCATGCCTCATGCAGAATCCCTTTGCTATGGCGCTTTCGAGAAGGACAGGAGTCAAAGGATCCGCTCCTCCCGAGCCTTTCGTCGAACCTACGAGCTTATGATAATTGGTAACAACTGGGATCTTGTCAAAAGCATTGACATATAAATCGGTAACCCACTCGAATACTGACTGCCTCGGAGTTTCATCAAGAGTTGAATAAATGCATGTATGGTACTCTCCCCACAGCCCCATTCCCAAACCGCTTATGAACATGGTTCTGTCAGGATCATTGTACTCCGCGGCCAAAGCCTTGATGAAAACTTCATACCACTTCTGGAAAACAGGGTCGTCAGGATAAGGTGACCAGTAATATCTCGGCTGACTGCCGAGAGAAAAGACAAAGAATCCCAAGTCTGTATGCACCTGACCTGTCTTGTCAGAATTTACATAATAGTCCTCGAGTGGCTTATCAGGATTACCGCCGTGTGCTGCAATCATTTCCTGTCTGACATATTCGGGAGTACAGAATGAGTTTGCATCCCTGCTGTCTGTCTTGAGAGTGAAGGCCAGTTTGAGGCCACGCTCGCTTGCACCTTCCTCAAGTTTTCTGAGGCTGACGGCCTTCGGATATTTCATAACATCAATGTCATCATCCCAGAGGTAAACGTCTTTCTCAGGATTGAAATCAGTCCATGATCCCCTAAGATACAAAACAGTTGCATAGTCTGAAACCTTAACTTCTCCTGCCGAAGAATTGAAATGATCATATTTGTTCCAAAAATCATCGACATCCTCCATCAGCGGAGCATAAATCACCCATCCGCTAAGAGGGTTTCTGAGCATTGTCTTTCTGTCAGCCTGAACAGCAACCTTCACATTTCCATCAGGGATATCACTTTCAGGCAAGGACTTGCTATCATCAGACCCTACCTTTGCACAGGAAAGCAGAACGAGGGAACAAGCCAAAACTGTCAATTGTTTCATAATAAAAAAACCAATAAATAAATCCAAAATTCCAGAGAGTACGGAAGGACTCCATATCCGCACTCCCCGGAATTCAAAGGAACCTTAAGCAGGTATCAATCAAAACGAACTCTGTTATTTCTTATATCAATGGTTATCTTGCTTATTTTTACAGCCCCTTCAAAAGTCCATTTCTTATTGCTGACTGTCATAGTCATAGGCTGCCACTGATTCATAACCATAGGGGCATCCTCATTTCCTTCCGGAACAAATGAAAAAGTCTTTGAAATGAACTTCATTCCTGATGTGGCAGTAGGATCGTTCTCTCCTGTTCCGGAGCCCTTCTCGACAACCTCATATCCATCAGCCATACTCTGCCCTGTCTTGATACAGAATTTTGCATCAGGTGAGATATTAACTCCGGAACAAATCAGAATCTGAGGATCAATCTGCGACGCTACAAATTCAAACGGCTTTCCTTTCCAGCTGTCCCATCCAGTCATTGTATTTACATAATAAGTACCTGTTCCCAATGTCTGGCTGAGAATCCATCCTGAAGATCCAGCATATTCAAACTGGGCAGTATAAGGCTCAAGCCGGTTCTTAGGAGAGAAGAACTTTACTGTCTTGTTCTCCATATCAATAATAACACGCCAGTAACCTTCTGAAGGAAGATTCCATACAGGGATATCAGCCTCAGAGCCGCCATCTGGAATATCCATTACTGTAGCCTCATACTCTGTTCCTTCCGGCTTGCCTTCTGCCGGTTCGCTGTCAGGCACATCAACAGATGACTTTTCAGCCGGACATATATATCTGGTCATTCCGTCATATTCAATCGGAATAATCATTGCGCCATCCTTCATAAGGAACTCACCGGCATAAATGAATTCGTTTTCAGGAGTTTTTGTCATTGTATAATTTGAAGACGGCCTGACACCCTTTACGGCATCGCCGTCAAGATAGACCTTGTCTGCATCAAAGACAAGCGGCCTGAACGGACGGATATCCACGTCTGCAGTACGCACTTCAGGCATCACATATTGGGAACCTCCGTCCCATTTTGCTATAACTTTAAAGGACAGCGTAGTTACCTCAGATATTGATTTTCCCCATTTGTCAACAATAAGATTCTGAAGTTCCTGATTAGTATATGTCTTCTCAAAAACGCCGTCATCTTCAAGTGTTCTTACTACAGAAGATGAATTGAACTGATTTGTCTTCAAATCGAGCATAGTCACATAAGAAAGTACGTAATCATCCGGCATCTCTCTTGCTGGTGACCATTTGAAAGTAAGAGCGACTTCGTCAAGAGCATTCACATCAAGTTTTACGGATGTTGAAGAAACATCCAGAGTCATCGTCTCATCATTGTCAAGAAGCCATGAATTGTCATACTCATCAAAATCTCCTTTACATCCGGACATAATGAGAGACAATGCCATAGTTCCATATAATAAACTCTTTTTCATACAAATTTTCATTTTCAGGTTAAATATTAATTCCATCCGGGAAGCTGACGAAGGTTCAGGTTCCTGTCTATATCATCCTGAGGGACCGGCCACCAATAACTGAGGAACTTGCGTTTCTGGTACGGAGTGCGTACATAATATTCCTCTCTGGTCTTTGCCATCATATTCATACCATAAAACTGGCCGTCAAGAACATCTTCAGCAAGTTTCCAGCGACGAAGATCATTCCAGCTAAGACCGCCTTCACAGTTAAGTTCAATCCTTCTCTCCCTTCTGATAAGATCCCTCATGGCATCCTCCGAAGGAACAGGAAGCGACTCACTGCCATACTCAGGAATTCCTGCTCTCTTGCGAATCAGATTAATATATTTCAATATTTCAGCCTGATTTTCAGAGTATTTTCCAATTCCTTCCGATACGCTGAACTCATACAGAGACTCGGCATAAGCCACATAAGCTTCTGCAAGACGGTAAACCACGCCATGACGCTTATTATACTGGCCTGAAGAAGAACTGCCACAATAATCAGGAGCAATTCTTTTCTTCATAAGATATCCTGCAGTCGGATAGTCTGAACCGTCTTTTCCATCCTCACCTCCGAAAAAGAAGTCAACGTTTTTCCTTGGAGGAAGGGCGGCTGTCTGGTCTTTATGAGTCTTTGCCCAGTTGAAAGACTCATTGTACATCACCGATATATAAAATCTAGGCTCTCTGTTACAGTACATATTGAATGTACCTTTTTCAGTAATGATATTTTCCTGTCTGCCTTCTATTCCTTCCGGGTCGTTATAGAAATAAGCAGTCTTGGCCTTCATATCCGACTCCGAAAATCCTGTCTCGGAATATCCTGATGCAGCATTGATTATAGGTGAGCCGTCTTCGTTATGGCCGGTAATTGCGACCTGACCGTTAGCCATAAAGAATGCATCCACAAGATCCTGTGTAACACCATAAACACCGGCCTGATTCTGGATACTCTTAGGTGCCGACTTCATATCGAGCCAGCCTGCTCCGTCCTCAGTACGGGGCATGATAATTTCAAAGTTATCCTGATTTCTTCTAAGCATCAGAGCTCCGAAGTAACTCATATAAGGATCTATGTCACCTTCTTTGGTTCTGGCCTCATACAGCATATATCCATTCTCAACAGCAGCATCGATAAGGGCTTTGTTAGCCTTCGCAGCATCCTCCCAACGGTAGGGGTCATACTGAGATGAGAATATCGGAGTGCCGTCACAGTTGACAACTCCTGCCATATCAGGATTGCCGTTCACAAGAGGACTTGCGGCAAATGTAAGAAGGCGGGCACGCATAGCCAAAGCCCAAAGAGATGTTGCGCGTCCATAGTCATTGGCCATGTCTGTATATGTCATAGGAAGCTGTCTGGATACTTCCAGCAATTCTTCAGCACACCAGTCAACGACATCATAGAAAGGCTCTTGCTTCAACATAAGATCTTCAGCATCAGTGCTTGGAGCAGCACCCTTAATAAGCGGTACGGCGCCATAAGTCATAACAAGGAGAGACTGATAATATGCTATGAAGAACCGGCACTCGGCTTTCATAATATCTATATCCTTTTGCGAAACATCCGTAAGGGGATGCGCATTTTCTATGAATATATATGCAGAACGGATGCGTTTCGGAAGATCAGACCAGAAATTTATAATCTGACCGTCACTCGGTGTCCAGTTGCCGACCTGATAGTTACAGACCTTGTTTCCTACTGCAATCCATTCAGCTGGAGTGGTTGCATCATCACCGATGGCATCCCAGTTGGAATCGGCATAAAACTGAGGTATCCCGTCATAAATATAAGCCAGCCACCTGTCAAGATTCTTGCTGTTTTCAAATGCAGAATTTATGTCAAGCTGGTCATCAGGCCTTTTGTCAAGATAATCTGAACACGATGGTAGAGATAAAACAAAAAAAAGTAAAGTAGCAATATATTTTAACAAGTGTTTCATATTACATATTTTTTTAGAATGTGAATTCAAGTCCACCTGAAACTGACATCATCAAAGGATATTTGGCGCCATCCGAAGAATTGAGCTCAGGATCCCATAGTTTGAATTTTGAGAATGTCAGAAGATTGCTTCCGCGGACAAATACTCTTGCTCTTGATATGAAAGACCTGTCAGCCAGTTTCTTCGGCAACGAATATCCTATTTCCAGGTTTTTCAGCCTCAAGAAGCTCATATTTCTCAGCCACCAGGTTGAAGGCTGTGCATTGATAGTATTAGGGCCATAAGTAAGACGAGGATAGAACACGTCTGAGCTCTGGTTATCCTCAGTCCATCTGTCATTATAGTTTGTGAAGACGTTATAATATCCTCCGCTATTCTGACCCGGAAGAATATTCGATGACATTAACCTGTATGTCCTTCCCGTTCCCTGAAACAAGACACCGAAATCCAAATCTTTCCATGAAAAATTCAATCCGAATCCATATACAATTTCAGGATCTACGGTTCCACCTATAGCACTCTGGTCATAAACATTGATTTTTCCGTCATTATTTACATCCTTGTATTTGATATCTCCAGGACGTACTGTAGTTGATAAGGTACACTCCGGCAAGCCGTCAATAAGCGTTCCGTCAGGATTGAAATCCGCTTCAGTATAAAGGCCTTCATCAATATACCCGAATATCTGGTTGACAGGGTGCCCTGTTCTGGCTCTGTTGGTACCTACTACAGATGCTGCCTCATCCATCTCAACGATTTCATTTTTCGCATAAGTGAAAGTTCCCCACAATCCAAGATAAAAATCTCGTCCGAACTGCTTTCTGAAATTTACAGTAAGTTCGGCTCCCTGATTTTTCACCTTTCCGAAATTCTGCCATGGAGTCTTTATAAAACCTGCTGTAAGCGGAATCGAAGACCTTTCCATGAAAATATTGTTTCGTCTTTCGTCAAATACATCGACAGCCAAATCAAAGACTCCGTCAAACAAACCTATTTCCAAGCCCAAGTTGGCTTTATTGACCTTTTCCCAAGTCAAGTCAGGTACACCGAATTCCCCCTCTGCCATACCTGTAACGCCATATGCACTTTCCACTCCCCACTTATACATATTAAGCGTATTGTAATCATCCGTAATAGTGGAAAGATATGCAAAACGGCGTCCGCTGAGTGATGAGTTACCTGTCTGGCCATAAGATGCACGGATTTTCAAAGTACTGAGCACTTTCTTCGCCCGTGACATAAATTTTTCCTCAGAAATTATCCATCCTATAGCACCTGATGGGAAAAAGCCATATCTTTTGCCCGGAGCAAAATTCTCGGATCCGTTGTAGCCGAAATTGAATTCTGCGACATAACGGCTGTCAAATGTATATGCCGCTCTGCCTGCCAGTCCCTGATTACGATAAGGCAGTTTGGATCCATCATCATAGTTGCTTCTGTTCACCATAACAAGTCCGGAAACAGCATGCTTGCCGGCAAAAGTCCTGTCATAGTTAAGGGCGAGTTCAAGATACAGTCTCTTGTTTCCATATTCACCTGAAACGGAATGTCCAAGTGTATTGCTTCCTACAGAGGAACGGTTAAGTACAAGAGTACCATCTTCATTACGCTGTCTTGTAGGATTATACAAATCTGGAGAAGTACTTCTGCTTACTGTACCCGAAGAATATCTGTCAAAAGAAAATGTTCCCTTAATCTTCAGACCTTTGGTAACGAATTTCAAATCCTGCTCAAGCGAAAACAAAGTTTCTATCTTCGATGCACTGGTAGTTTTATAACCCATCTGTGTTGCCATGGCCCACACGTTACCTTCTGCTCCGGCAGGTATCTCACCGGAAGAATATCGTACAGGATAATCAAATGGAACTGCACGGAAAGCTCTGTTGAAAATCAAGTCAGTACTCTGCGTAGTTGACTTTCTGTCCTGAAGGTAACCGCCTATATTTACTCTGAATTTAGTCGTTCTTGTAATGTTAATATCTACATTGGAACGGACATTATATCTCTGAAGTCTTATTGAAGGATCCCATTCGCGGCTAGTATCTCGGGTAAGAATTCCCTGTTCATTGTAAAATGCTGCAACGAGTGAATACGTTAGAATATTGTTTCCTCCGGAAACCTCTGCAGTAACCCTTTGATTGGAAGCCCAATCCTTTGTAACGGCATCAATCCAGTCAACGTCAGGATAAAGGTCCGGGTCGTAGCCGGCCCTTGTCTTGGCAATCCTGTCGGTGTACATAGGATCCTTTCCGCCATCAACCAGTATATCATCAAGCAACTGCATATAATCGGCAGCTCCGATATAATCCGGAAGTTTAACAGGAGTCGTCCCTGCAAATTCAGCCTTGACTGTTACTTTAGGCTTACCCATCTCTCCTCTCTTAGTATTGATAAGTATTACGCCGTTGGCACCACGCACTCCATAAACAGCACTTGCCGCCGCATCCTTCAAAACTGAAAACGACTCGATTTCCTCCGGATCGATATTATTGATATCACGCTCAATACCATCGACAAGAACAAGAGGGTCACGTCCTGCATCCTGGAAAGTGGATATACCGCGAATCCAGAAAGAGGAGTTGTCATAACCAGGCTCACCGGAACGCTGCACTGCAAGTACACCGGCAACAGTTCCCGCAAGGTTGTTACTCAAAGAGCGCGTAGTTCCCGTTTTGAGTTTGCCGGGCTCAATAGCCGTAATGGAAGCCACAACTGATTCTTTTTTCTGCTGTCCGTACGCAACCACTACTGCATCCTGAAGCTGACCAATATCTTCAGTCATTGTCACATTGACAATACGGCGGTTTCCCACCTGGACATCCTGAGACAGATAACCAATAAAGCTGTATGTCAGAACAGCCCACCTGTCAGGAACCGTAATCTGATAATTTCCGTCAATATCGGCAATCGCATGAACTTCAGTATTGCCTTTCAAAATGACAGTAGCTCCAGGCAACGGCTCTCCTTTTTCATCAGAAATATTGCCAGTTACACTTATCGTCCCATCCGACTGATGAACTGATGCATACACTTGTCCGGATGCGACATTTGACTCACCAACCGACTCCGCCTTGCGAAGCGGTTTTCCGTTTACTGAAATAAACCCGATTGCCCCTATGACAACAAGCGAAATAGTCTTTCTCAGCAAACTGTGAAAATAATGGGGTAATATCATAATAGTTGTTGATTAGGTTTAATGTATATTATGCGTGTTATTTTATAATAAGATCTGAAAGGACAACCCATCCGTCCGACACTTCCAGCCCTTCTATAGCCAGACTGATACCGGCTACATTGTCCTTAGAGGTATCCGCTATTCCGACAATCCATTTATAAGAACCGGAAGGAAGCTGTCCTATCCGAAATTTGAAATCGTACGAAACAGGTGTACCTTTAATCCAGTCTGCAGGCTCTGAATTTCTGTCCACATGAGTTTCCACAATTTTTCCCTCTGAATTGATAAGAGCAAAAGCTACTTTATATTTATGGTTCCATTGTTTTAGGTTATTCGGACAGTATCCACAGCCGAGATTGTTCCATCTGTGCGTAACAGTCACTTTCTCACCGGCACTTACTTCTGTTGGCAGAAGAATCCTGTCCGGGTAAAGTCTGTATCCTCCTTCTCGGATAAATCCTGTCACCAGATCAAAGGCATCATTAAACCAGGACAAAGTCTCCTGTCCTGCCCTTAAATCCATCATATTCGCTTTTTCTTCCATGGCTGTATCCCATTCACCCTTTCTCACATCAAAAGGAGAATTATATCCTGCAGGATCATCTTTCCATGAATGCTGACCAACGATCCATCCCCCCTCAATAATTACAGGAACCTTATAAGTCCATTTCCTGACAAAATTCCTGTCCCAATTATTATAGCCCCAGTCCTGGTTGTTCATACCAATAGCATCAGAACGGAGACAATATCCGTTATCTATGGCCATTTCAAGCAAATCTTCGCTTTCAGGCTCTGCATTGCGGCCTTCGCTTACCGGATGCCCGATATGCCTGTGATAGTTTATAGCAATTGGAACCTTTGTAAAAGCGGATGAATACAATTCAGTAATCCATTTCATTGTATCCTCCTTAAGCGCTGCTGTTCTGGCTGTGACTGCATTACCTGGTTCATAGGCGACATTGTGTCCCTCTCCCCATTTTCCGAGACCGTAACCGTCAATAAAAGCTGTCTTTTCCGGGTCATTAAACTCCGCGGCGAAGGCTTTTATGAATCTTTCATAATATTTTCTGAAAACCGGATCCTGAGGGAACGGTGTCTTACGTTCAGGGAAACGCTCATCCTGAAGATAATATTCCGCCCCTGCCCTATAGACAAATTCCGGGGTGTTCGGTCCTTGATCCCTTCCGTCAACTACAATACGGAAAGCAAGTCTAAGCCCTCTATCTGTACAGCTCTTCAACAGTCTTGACATCCTGTTGTCAGGGTCTTTCCAGAAGAACTCACCGTCTCTTGGTTCCATTGATGACCAGCTTGTCCTTATATATGCAGTAGAAGCATAATCCGAGACTCTGACAACCGTGCCATCAGATGTCTGCATATTGTCATATCCTTGCTTTTCCCAAAACGTCTCATCCCAATTGCGCCCGAGGTACATTACCCATCCGGTCATGGGATTATTGATGACAGACACGGTATCAGGAGAAATCAGGATTTCCTTCATAGGAGCAGCAGTGCCGGAACAAGAACTTACAGAGAACAGATATACCACTCCCAATAAAAAGATTCCTTTCAATCTAGAATTTCCAAACATTTGCAATAAGTTTCTAATTTCAGTTTATTAATCATGTGCTGGAACTGTATGCATACCACAATTTCCGCTTGCAAATTTCCTTGAAAATATCTTTTCATATGGAACTGATTTATGCGAAAAGGGTTTGAATTTGTACAAACCGTACAATTCCAAACCCTTAAGCAAGCCCAATTAAAACACTTATTATCAACTATTTAAGTCTATAATCCGTAGGTGTTATTCCAAAATGCTTTTTGAAACACGTACTAAAATACTTGGGATTATTGAAGCCTGTCATGTATGAAATTTCAGAGACTGTAAGTTCACTTTCCTTCAGTAAAGCCGAAGCTCTTTTAAGCCTCAGATCAAGAATAAACTCCTTTATGGACATTCCTGTCATATTTGAAATCTTCCCATAGAGAGAAGTTCTGCCTACTCCCATATCCGCAACAAATGCATCAACATCATAAGCCGAATTATCCATATTCTGCTCAACAAGAGTCATTGCCCTTTTCATGATTTCGTCATCCGCAGAAGAAACTTCAATATTTGAAGGTCCGGCAATATATTTCTTGTCATACAGTTCTTTCAATTCTATCTGTGTAAAATCCAGTTTTTTCTTGATGAACAGAAATAACAATACAATTGAGGAAATACCCAAGGAATATATGATATATGCCCACCATGTAAAAAATGGAGACGGATGTATTCTGAAATCCAAAGACTCGATCCTCGTTCCCCAAAGTCCGTCATTATTTGCAGCTTTAAGTTCAAACCTATATTTTCCGGGTGGAATACCAAAAAGCTGGACAACCTTCTGCCCGGGAGGAAGAAACGACCATAATTCAGAAGCCCCTCCTACAATTCTGTATGCAAATCTGTTTTTTTCAGAATAGAGATAACTATTGGAAGAGAATGCAATCTCAAGATTTGATTCCGTATGAGAAAGTTCAAGTTTGGTCCCGGCATCCAGTTCGACAGGCATATTATTGACCTTCAAGCCAGTAAAAAACGGCCGGGCGAGCTGTTCGTTCATTCTGACATCTGAAGGAGAAAACATTATAAACCCGTCCGTACCGCCGAAAAGCAAAGTTCCGCCAGATGTGCAGTAACAAGCTCGCGGATATTGGGCACCATTCAGACTATGCGCTTTATTTCCTACTCTGGAGCTACTGAGAGTACCTCTGCTCTTATCATAGCAAAACAATCCTTTATCTGTACTGAACCATATATTACCTGAAATCCTGTCCTCAACTATAGCCAGAACATCAGATCCTGACAGGCTATTTCCATCAATGTCAGTAAATTCACCATATTTTCCATCTGAATAAAAGACTGTGGCCCCTCCGCCTCTTGACCCAAACCATATATTTCCGTCAGAATCCTTACAATAACAGCACAAACTGTTCATATCGGCAGAAGCAGTATATAAATGATGCAATATCTCCACTGCTCCTGTTGTTCTGTCAATATCCGTTGATACAATATACACTCCTTCATGGGTCACTAATCCCAGATTTCCATCATTGTCATGAAATATAGCTTCTACATCAACAGGTATTCTGTTACCGTCATCATACGGATGAATCTCTATCAAAGTTCGAAGATTCATATCCGCATATACCAGTTCACCGTCAGGATTACTCATCCATATTCCTACCCCCCCCCAGCTCATATTCAAAATCATATACAATCCGCGGAAGAAAATTCCCCATATTCTCGAAACAGTCAAGGCCAGGATTAAACTTTTTCATTCCTCCGTTAAATGATGCAACGACCAAAGATCCGTCAGGAGCATATTTGATACGTTTTATCATATTGGAAGACAATCCTTTCCCATCATTTGCAGTATAATACGAAAAATATCCTCTGGATCTATCCCAAAAATTGAGGCCTCCACCTTCAGTACCTATCCAAAGACCACCAGCTCCATCTTCCTGAAAACAACTCACAATAGAATAATTCAATCCTCCCGGAGTTGCGCCAAAACGGTTCAAGCCATCATCATAAGGACTCACATAAGCCAGCTTTCCGCCATAAGTACCTATCCACTCACCGCCATCAGGATCATCATACACTGTCCAGACGGAGTTGTTCGGTAATGAATACTCATAGTGCAAATCAGGCTTGAGCAATTTAGTGGCCTCTGTATCAGGATTCAGCAACAGAATACCAGATTGGGTCAGTATCCATATATAACGTGAATCATCCATATAGAGTTCTTTCATTACAGAGACCTCATTATGTCTTTCCGGAAGAATAATATGATTATATACCCTGCCGTCAGCATCAATCTTATAAAGGCCATGCATAAAAGTCAGCACATAAGTATAGCCGCCATATTCTAAAACATCTATAACAAGAGCACTGGAATCCTGGACTTCATACAGCATCTCATACCTGCCTGAAGAAATATCAAGTCGGTAAAGTTTATTTCCGGAACCGATATAAACTCCATTACCGTAACATATTATGGTCATTTGAACGGGAGAGACATACACATTCTCTCCAAACATCCACACGCGGTGAGTTCCGTCACTGCCGATTGATTCTACTGTTTCATTCCGTATAAACCATACAGTACCGTCAATATCGGAATCAAGAGACGTTACTTTACCGTCCAATTTGCGATAGAAACAATTTTCCTTGTAATCATATTGCAGAAGGCCACGGTTAGTAGCAACATATAAATTGCCACTGCCGCCAACTGCGATTTTACCGTAATGCCAGAATTGTCCTTTGGGAACACCCTTCATCCTGTGATCCATCCTTATGAAATCAGTCCCATCGTAAAGAAAAACGACATCAACTCCGCTAAACCACATCCGCCCGATACTATCTTTAGCTATACTCTGGATTCCACCATAATATGATGTCTCCGGCATCGTATGGAAACGATACTCGGGAAACAAATCCTCATTACTTGCTTTTGATAATAAGACTTGATGAAAAACAACCAATGAAACAAATGCCGATATGCTCTTTAATATACCTATATTCATTTTTTACTGCTATAAGACGCTGTTTAAAATCACTTAGAAGCTGTTTAAATTTTTGTCATTATAAATTTTATGAGGTATTTTTGAGGATGTTTTACGACCGATAAGGAGGTCAATATAGAACTGAAAGATATTCATAAGATAATGCATATTATTTTTTAAATTTACTTAACAAGAGAGCCGCACCTCATCGGTGAACACATACCAGAGGGCGGTAGTAACTGATGCATACCCCATACGGCGATACAGGTCTGCATACCTTGCTACCTGAGCATCATACACTCTCTTATGTTCACCGAACTTGTAGTCTATTACAGTTACTTTCCCTCCGCTTATCACTACCCTGTCAGGCCTGTATATATTTCCGTCAGTATCTATGAGTTCCGCTTCATTTCTTACAGACGGACGAGACAGTGTATCCCCATCTTGCATAAGGCCGGATGTCCCCTCAACAGCATTCTCCGGGAACCACCCGCGTCCGGCAGCAGCCCTTATCCTTTCCGAAAGCAGGACAAAGGCCTCATCCGCCTCCTCTCTGTCGAGAATACCTGAGCGGAACGCATTTTCCACAGCAGGTTCCAAATCAGAAGGCACTATAACAGAAGACAATATATCATGAAGCACAATACCTCTCAGTCTTGCAGATGCCGAAACACCCGTGCTGCCGTCAGATGAAAAAAACTCGGCTCCGTCAGCCTTGAACTTAAGCCTCTGTTCCATTTCCGGAGCATCACCATTAACGGGCCAGGAAGGATATTCAGAAGAGAGAGACTCAGCAATTACTTTCCGCTCTGAGGACAAAACAGGCGGCATTTCCCCTATAACATAATGCTCAGGAACTTCTGACTCTTCTGCTTCTGCATCATCAGACAATGACGACTCCCCTGCACTACCGGATTCAGTATCACTCGCCCCTCCCGACGAAGCTACATAAACAGACTCAAAAGGAGAAAACAAACCCGCACAAGAGCGTATATACCAATAGAGAATCTGTGAAAAATCCGAGAAAGAAAGAGCCTGGCTATCCGAGTCACTCATGGACTTCTTCTCAACAGCTTCGAGGAACTTTGAAGAAGGTGTTTTTGCCACCAAGAACAGTCCCCGTTCCGCCCTCGTGAAAGCGACATAGGCAGCATTTATATTATCCACATACTGCATTTTCAGTTCTTTCCTATAGTCATCCTCAAAAAGAGTGGAAACGCTTCCAGAAGACAGATTCACATCATACAGTCCTTCCGCAACACCTTCAAGGGCAGTCCCGCTGAAATCAGGACTGCACCAGTGATTTCCCGGCTTGAAAAGATTCACCGTCTCAACATAAGGGAAAATCACATAAGGAAAAGCCAGACCTTTGGACTTATGGACAGTCATTATCCTCACCGCATCCGATACAGACGGAGAACTGATAGCCGGATCCGATTCTCCCCAAGCCTTCAGAAAACCATGCAAATCATTGCCAGAAACAGAGGCATAATCCTGGACTGCATCCATAAACGACTGTATATACAGTATTTCACTTTCAAAGGAAAGACTGTCATATTCCCTGATATCACGCAGCAGAGACTCACACAAATCCACAAGAGAGTGAAATCCGCTGATTCTTTCAACAGACATAGCTCCGGCAAGATAACTGTTGACAGTATCATCAGGATTGTCCGCATAAGACAGAAGTGAGACAAGCCTGCGTACTGTCACTGATGACTTTACCTTCAGAGAATCATCTGTCAGCACATTAATTCCATTGGAAATCAGGAAGGCAGCAATGTCAGCCCCGGTAGCATTGTTCCTTACAAGGATGGCAATATCACCTTCATTCACACCAGAAGCGACAAGCCTCCTTATTATGGAAAGGACATTTGCGTTCTCGTTCTCTTTCTTACAGAACAATGCTTCTACTACTCCCTTGTCCTTCACCTTGTCCGGCACTTTCTGGGCGACATCTGAATATATGGATTCAATCTCATTTCCTTCCCCAAGCTGAACGTCCAGACATTTTGCGGCATCCAGGAAGAAAGCATTATTGAACTCAATAATCTGCCTCAGACTCCTGTAGTTGGTATCAAGCCCTGTACTTCTGAAGCCAGGGAACTCTCTCTGCACATCGCTGTGGAAAAGATTCCAGTCAGACCCTCTCCAACGGTAAATACTCTGCTTCACATCACCCACCACAAGGCTTTCAAACCCCTGGGACTCACTATTTTCAAGCAAAGGTCTGAAATTCTCCCACTGTATCCCTGAAGTATCCTGGAATTCATCCAAAAGGAAATTCTCATATCTCACTCCGAGCTTTTCATAGACAAAAGGAGCATCGCTACCGTCAATTATACCTTTCAGAATAGTATTGGAATCATCTATACTCAGCACATTCTTTTCCTTCATAAGGGCATTGAACTCCCTGTAAAGTTCACCTGCAACTCCGAGACTGTACAACTGTCCTTTCATGGCCACGGCAGTATTATAGACCTTGAACTCAGCTCCGAACATCTCACAGAAATCATTGAGAGGTGACTCCAGAAGGGGACGGACCGAATCAAGATATTTTCCTTTCCTGGACTTTGCAAACCATTGTTCAGGGTCACCTGCCTTGGTCAGAAAACTGTCGGACGGAGATACTATCTGAGTACCTGACGGTACTTTTACATAACTGTAAAGTGCAGAAAGGAACTTTCTGTTGAAATCATCCGTACTCACTCCGGCTGCAACTACTGCCTGAAGCGCTGCATTGGCCCTGGTCTGAACTTCATCTGTAAAGACCTTTAT
This sequence comes from uncultured Bacteroidales bacterium, assembly GCA_900546395.1. Classification (GTDB taxonomy): domain Bacteria; phylum Bacteroidota; class Bacteroidia; order Bacteroidales; family UBA932; genus Cryptobacteroides. The sequence continues at coordinate 26,082 of URDD01000007.1, forward strand.
AACATCATTACAACACTTCCTGATAGAAGAAAGATTGGACTTTGAATAAACTTCAGTTTCATCTATGCCTAATTTCTCCACCATCTCGCGATGCTCGTCCGACTTAAGACGTGATGCCATAGAGACAAGATTTCCTTCCAGATTATAGCGTCCCCCCTGCTCAATATTCTCCATAACACTGTCAGTCAGCCATTTGAGCATTGCCACGTCTTTTTCTGTCAATGCATCTAAGACTCTGTCAACACTCTCAGCGACCAAGGAATTCTTGTCCAGCTCCACTTTATAAGAAGCAAACTGGCCTATTTCACGGGAAAATGCCTTGAGGGTCTGCTGGAAAAACTTGTCTATAGTGCTCACAGAAAATGCACTGTAATCGTGAAGAATGCCGCACAGTACCGACTTTGCACTCTCTGCCAATGACTCAAGAGTGATTTTTCTTCCGGGCTTTCCAGGCAGTTCCCTGACAAAATCAGATTCCGCTATACCTTCAAGTTCCTCCTGCGTGAACATTTCAGGGATAAAATACTTGAGATATCCGGACTTACTCGGATCTGTCGAAAGAATATAAAGTTCTTTCAATATCCTGGATTTCATCTCATCCGTAGCCTTATTGGTAAAGGTAACGGCCAGGATGTGCCTGTATGCGTATTTATCCTGTTTTTTGAAAAGAAGTGTTATATATTTTCTGGCAAGGTTGAACGTTTTTCCAGAACCTGCCGATGCTTTCATTATTTCCACCATATCAAGCCCTCCTTTATCTGCCGCAAATTACCTTGAAATCACAATAGCCGCATACATCTGTATCCGTCGTCCTCCTGAAAGGAACATCCGGATTCCCGATTTCTGCAAGCAGCTCTTCAAGCCCCTCCATCATCCTGTCATAAAACTGAAGCCCCATCTGCTCCGAGGCAGGCATTTCCTTAAACATGGATGCTGTAGAATATACGGAATCAAACACCTTCTTTCCTTCTGACAAACCTTTCTGTTTCAGGAACATATCATATATAAAAAGCTGAAATGCAATCTTCGGTTTCTTTGAAAACGGAAAGTCTCCGTATAGTGTATCTGCAATTTTTCCGGCATTTTCATCCGTCACCGCAATATCCTCCGGGAGTACCTTTCCTGTCTTGTAATCCACCACACGTATTTCATCCTCCGCAAAGGAATCTATCCGGTCAACATATCCCTTGAACTTGAAACCGCCCACATCTGCAAACATTTTTTTCTCAAGTCCCACGACTCTGAATGCATCTGTCCCGCGCTCTTCAAGCTGCTCGAGGTCCCGCTGAAGTGTCTTGAGCACATACCTGACTATCACATCACCTGTCACAAGATTTCTTCCTGACACTTCCTTGTCTTTCAGTTCCTTAGTCATCAGAGCCCACACCTTTGCCTTGATTTCCGGCACCCTTTCTGCCCATTTTTCAATATACTGCCGGCTTACTTTTTCCATAGGCCTGATTCTGCGGCCTTCAGGAGTGTCAAGATCCACATCAGGAGACATCGCCGCTTCCCCGGTATAAAGAGACTGCATGACACCATGATATACAGTACCTATCATAGCAGCATCCATAGACTCAGCCACTTCGTCTTCAGAAGAAAGTCCCAAAACTGAGGAATAATAGAATTTGGCAGGACAGGCTATATAATTCTGCACAGATGAAGCAGACAGATATTTTTCTTTTAACAGAGCCACATCCACAGGTGTCTTCATTATTTCAGACTCCTGTGACACTGCACTGAAACGGGAGTCTGCAGCATATCTTTTCAGAGGAATCCTGAAATGGTACTCCAATTGCTTGATATAACGGCTCTCTTCTCCGGACTTCATTCCTTCTGTCCTGGAGTCATATATCATCCAGACATTTTCCGCACGTGAAACCATACGGTAAAAATAATATGCCCATACCGCATCCTGATACTCGTATGTAGGAAGTCCGAAGCCTTTTCTCAACTCGGGAGGAATAAAAGAAGGACTTACACTGCGGCGCGGGAAAACACCTTCGTTGGCAGAAAGCAGGATGACATTGCGGAAATCAAGCGCACGCGTTTCAAGCGGTCCCATAATCTGCAGCCCGTTGAGAGGCTCACCTTTGAACGGCACTGACACGGCCCCGAGCAGCTGGTCCAAAATCCGGATATAAGTAGCGGGCAAGACAGCCAGTTCCATCGACTTAAGCCGGTTGACACACCTGTAATATTCCTTTGCAAACTCAAGTTCGACAGCCATATCAGGATCGTCCGCAAGCAAAGGTGCAATATATCTTATCACTTCAGCCTGATACGAAGCTATTCCGGCAATCTGCCTGGCATCCGCCTGCTTCTGGTCCGTTATTACTCTCCTGAAGACTACATCGAAAAGTCCTGAGCCGGAAAGGTCTGACAGAGGGATATAAAGCTTTGCTCCCTTCTTTACAGACTTTGCCTTTTCGAGCTCTTCCTCCCCCATAACTTTCCTGAAAATACTTCCTGAAAAGAGAGACCAGACCTGCTTGTAATAGAAAGAAACTCCCTCAGGCCTTATTCTCGCATGAATCTGCATAGAAGCCAGCTCGGACATCATACTGTAAAATGCACTGCCTGTCATGGGATAACCCATTGTAACATTGACAGATGAAATCTCCGGAGGAAGAGTATTCAGAAGAGGCATAAGCAAAGTCTCGTCAGGCAGGACAATGGCATTTTCAAGAGAGCCGGCCCCGGAAAGTCCGGACTCTCCTTTATGCCTGGCAATTTCCCCGAGAATATATGGGACAAGCTTGACCTGACCTACTGAAGACGGGACACTCGCCACATTGAAAGAAGGCATGCCAAGTCCTTCCGTATCACACTCAAAAGCCTGCGGGAACTCTTTTACATTGGAACTCATGAAGAAAGAAGACTTGTTGTCCTTGTCCTGAATCATTTCTCCGGAATAATCCCAGCAAAATTCGGCTACCCCGCAGTCCCTCATCTTCCTCAACAGAAATTTCTCACATTCGTTCAATGCATTCAGCCCGACAAAGACAAACCTTTTACTGTCTCCGAACACGCCTGAAAGAACTTCCTGGACTGAGTTTTCCTCTATTTTCCCGACCAGTCCCCTGTAAACCATACCTTCATAAGCCATTCCCTTTTCCCTCAAAGTGTTCCCGAAATCCACATAAAGCCGGTACAATATATTCCAGATCTGAAGAAAGCGTCCTTTGACATCGGGATTGTCCGACCCCAAATCCACTGTAAGACGTCCGCTGCGGTCATTGAAATGACTTACAAATCCTTCTATCGCCTTTCTCTGCACATCTGTAAGGTATTCAAAAGTATCCTGCATAGCCTTGAAGTCGGATACATTTGCAAACAGGCCGGCAGGGTCAGCCAGATATTTGTCCACATCATTGAAGTCTGCAAGTATGATGTCCCCCCAGAAAATAAACTCGTCAAGACTTTCTGCCTTGGGATACAGTTCTTTATAGCATCTGTAAAGTTCGATCAGAAGCGTCAGTCTGTCTGAACTCCCGGAGCCGTAAAGTTTGCTGAAAAAATCATTGACAGTAAACATATCAGGTACTGCAATCGGAGATACGACTCCATTTCCGGCACTCTCAGTCAGAACTTCAGAAAGATATTTCCTGAAAAATACAGAAGAGCGTCTGTTGGGAAAAATAAAGCAGATATTGTCAAGTCCCTTATTATAGTAATGTCTGGCAGTCTGCTTGAGAAAAGGTTCCATCATATCAGTATCTATACATAACTGACAGCAAAGTTAAAAAAGAGGAACGGCTTTCCAAATCATGTAAAGTATTGCTTGCTATTTCAAATCTGTACCATCGAAGAAATAATGGGCATAGACATAATCATACGCATCATACAGACGTGGGAGAAGTTCTTTTGCCCTTCTTTCAAAATCAGTATAATCCTTACGGTCATAAGACCACCCGACTTCAGACAACGCAGCAAGACGAGGAAGAACCATATGCTGTACATGACCGAAATTAGATATGTACTCTGTCCACACATTTGCCTGAACACCAAGGATTCTATCATAATATTGCGGAGCAAGCATATTGTACGGATCGAGCCTGTAAACCTGAAGTACCGGAAGATATCTGCTAGAACAAAGAGGTTCCTTGGACTGCGGGTTATTTGTCTGTGAATAATCAAAATAGCAATTCCACTTCGGCGTCATTATAACATTGTTACCACCCCAGGCAGCCTTAACTCCATTGTACTGGTCGCGCCAGGTCATAATAGTAGCAGTCTGTGAAATTCCACCCTGGTAAATTTCATCCCAGCCTATGATTTTGCGTCCTCTTTCATTGAGCCATTTCTCTATTCTGTTCATAAAATAGCTCTGGAGTTCAGCTTCATTCTTCAAGCCTTCCTTCTTGATTCTTTCCTGACATAAGCTGCATTTTTTCCACCTGTCTTTAGGACACTCGTCTCCGCCTATGTGTATATACTCTGACGGGAAAAGTTCTATTACTTCGGAAAGTACATCTTCCAGGAATGAGAAAGTAGTCTCTTTTCCTGCACAATATACATCCTTGCTTATGCCCCATTTTGTCCAAATCTCATAAGGTCCGCCAGTACATCCCAACCACGGATAAGTAGAAAGCGCCCCTAATCCATGGCCTGGCATTTCTATTTCAGGAATCACATCTATATATCTGTCTGCAGCATATTTCACCACTTCCTTTACTTCTTCCTGAGTATAAAAGCCGCCATACCTCATACCATCATATCTCTGGCTTACACCATTCAGTCCTATCAAAGTCTCCTTTCTGAATGCTCCAGTTTGAGTAAGCTCCGGATATTTCTTTATTTCAATCCTCCAGCCCTGATCTTCTGTAAGATGCCAATGGAATTTATTGATCTTATGCATTGACAGCATGTCTATAAAGGTCTTTATATCCTCAACTGAGAAACAGTGACGTGCAACATCGAGCATCGTCCCCCTATAGGCAAAACAAGGCTTGTCATTTATCTCCATTGAACGCACCTGACCTGCAAAACCCAGCTGTCTCAGAGTCTGAAGACCGTGAAATACACCTTGACCGCTTCCACCTTTGACACTTATACCTTTTGAAGAAACATTCAATCTATATTCTTCCTTTTCCAATGAAGTATCTATGCTTAAGGAAATGCTGTTCGGACAAATTTGCCCGACAACATCCAGGCGCCGTCCGACAAGCGGTTCAAAGTTTTCAGCCATGATTTCTGCCGCTCTTACAAGGGATTTGTCAGATACGGAAAACACTGTCTTTTCCGTAAAACGGAAGACTCCCTTACCCAGCACCTGGCTCTCAGGCTTGGGAATGACTGCAGTAGGGAGATCCTCTGCCTTAAGTTTTTTCATCTCCTGAGGAATGGAGAACTCCATCATTACCGGATAATGGTCAGAGGCCACTTCAGTAAACCTGTCAAGCACTGTTCCTGCCTCTTTCACATAAGGGAACAGATTGTCATTACAGTAAATATAGTCAATTCTGTAAGGACGTCCTGGTACAGATGACTGAAAATCATCATTAAACTCGCTTACAAGGTCATGACGATAAGTATCAAGCATAAGCTGCTGCGCCGAATAATCATACTTATAACCCAGTGCATCATAATGTTCCTTATCCTTAGGAGAGCGCGAGTTCATATCTCCGGTCATTACCCAATATTTCTCATCCTTGAAGTCCGGATTGCCAATAGTCAGATCCAGAACTTTCTTCAGTTCGTCATAACGAGTCTTGTCACCGCCGTTGTCCTTTCTGGTCTTGTCATTCATGGAATATCTCTGCGGCCATGTATGTATAACGACATAGTTTACCCCTTGAATCTTGACATGAAGGGCTCCGTGAGACAAGCCCTCGCCTATTCTTTGAACTACCTCTATCGGATATCTGGATGTAATAGCTACCGGATAATTATCCTGCTGTGGACCGATAGCGACATATCTGTGCCCCCAACGCATAGCCAGTTTATCAAGGTTTGAAGGAAGATATCTTGCCTCTGGAGTATCAGGAAGCTTTCCCTTTGTCTCATTCCAATGAGTTTCTGATTCACAGATAGCCAGAATGTCAGGAGACTGTCCGTTCATCCAGGTGACAAATCTTTCATAATTGTTATACTGGTCCCACCACATTCCGTTCATAATGTTGTAGTCCATAAACTTGATTTTACCAGCATTCTGGGCCGCAGAAACCTGCATGCCCAGAATTACTGTCAATAAAATCAAGAAAAAAATCTTGAATCTATTCATTACTATATTCTTATTACTTGTTATACCTCACTGCAAGATAGCTGATAGCCACTTCCTTGCCTTTTCCTATTGCATCATCCGCGTATCCTGTAACTGATCCGGCAAAGAAAACTCTGCGATATGATTCCAGTCATCACTGTTATTGTTCCCGTGCTCAGACCATCTATACTTTTTCAAGACATAAGAGAATATTTTCACTTGGCTTTTTAGAAGCTGTTTAAAACTTATATCTTTTATTATATCATCATTTCATCGCGAATTTAATATATTTTTTCACTTTTTCATACAAAAACATCAAAAAATGAAAATAAAGGAAACTACCTGACAACAAGCGCCGGCTGGGCTGAGCCAAGATATCCTGCCTGCTTCTGTTAATCAGATAAAACACTACAACGATAATTTACAACTCCGGTAAATATTTGTCAAATTGTTTGGCAAATCAAGAAAAATGACTACATTTGCATCCGTAATCAAATTTGAATAATTCAAAATTATATAACAACAGTTAAAAAGGAGAACAGATATGAAAAAGAAATTCAGATGCCTTGTTTGCGGCTATATCCACGAAGGTGAGAGCGCACCGGCTGAGTGCCCGCTGTGTCACGCTAAATCAGATAAATTCGTAGAAGTAGAAGAAACTGCAGGTCAGCTCAGCTGGGCTGATGAGCACAGACTCGGAGTAGCACAGGGCGTTGACCCGGAGATCGTAGAAGGTCTTAAGGCTCACTTCAACGGAGAGTGCACTGAGGTAGGAATGTACCTTGCTATGAGCCGTCAGGCTGACAGAGAGGGATATCCAGAGATTGCTGAAGCATTCAAGAGATATGCTTTCGAAGAGGCAGACCACGCTTCAAGATTTGCAGAGCTTCTCGGAGAGGTAGTTTGGGACACCAAGACTAACCTTAAGAAGAGAATGGAAGCAGAAGCTGGCGCTTGTGAGGACAAGCTCCGCATCGCAAAACTTGCAAAGGCTCAGAACCTTGACGCTATCCACGATACAGTTCACGAGATGTGCAAAGACGAGGCTCGCCACGGTGCCGGCTTCCAGGGACTTTACAACCGCTACTTCGGTAAATAGTCCGACTTCATATTTCATATAAAATACGAATGAAAGAACTGACCCTAAGTCGGTTCTTTCATTTTATTAGTTTGCGGAGTCGCTGTCGGAAGGTTCTTCCAGAGACAGACTCCAATCCGAGTCAACCAAAATCCGGACAAGACACTATTCAGCAGTACTGATTACCAGTTCTCCGCCTTTCTGTAATTCGCTATGGCTTATAAAATAACCGTCAACTTTTTGTCCGTTATAACTTATACCTGAAAGTTTTCTCCCCGAACCTTTTTTTGATACAGTAAATGTACAATCCCCCATATCAAACTCTACCTTATCAAAAATAGGGACAGTTACTATATATTCAGCATCAGCCGGTGAAAATGAATACAACCCGATGGCGTTCATTACATACCATGCAGAAAGGCTTCCTTCATCATCCATTCCGGCATATGCAAGACCTTCCTTACCCATTGCATAATAATTGGACATGATATAATCAATCTTTTCCTGGGACTTTTCAGGTTTGCCTACAAAGTAGTAATAATAGGAGATACCTTGAGACGGCTGGTTGCCGGCACAATACTGTCCGTACCATCCTGTCATGTTATCCGCCTCATACCCTCCAAACGGCGTGCTGAACAACATATCAAGTTTATCCTCGAAGGCTTTTTTGTCTGGCCACAGGGAAATGAGACCTTCCGGATCATGCGGTGCAAAAAAAGTAGCCATCCATCCATTCGACTCCCTGTACATATATACATAATATGGAATACCCGGATCATACGGACTAACCCACGTCCCGTCCGCCCAGCGTCCCCTCAGAAAACCGGTACTGCTGTCAAAGAGATTTCTGTAATTCTTAGACCGCTCCATAAGAAGCCTGTAGTTTTCATCATCTCCCAATTCCTTGGCCAACAGCGCCACAGAATAATCACTATAAGAATACTCAGTGGTCTTCTGCACAGATGCTTTCGCTTCATTTTCCTCTGTCTTGACAGTAGGATCAGCAACCCTGTTTTCAGCAATCCACCCCTGTCTTCTATACTCCTCTCCATATTTCCTTCCGCCTCTCCTGCCATTGACCCAAGAACGGATGGCATTATTAAGAGAATACTCATAAGCCTTGACAACATCAAAATCCCGGATTCCGCGCAAATAACTGCCAGTGATAAATGATGTAACAAAATCCCCATGGAAACCGCTTCCAAGAAAACCTCTCTGTTCCGCTCTTTGTATATCGCTTTTTATAATATGAGATACCAACTGAGGTTCAAGCATTTGTAGTAGGACCAACTTATTTGCATACGTATCCCAGTAATTATTGCTTGAATACACTATATCATTATCTTCCGCATCTGCATCACTTCGAAGATTAGGGTTTTGCAAGACACGGTACAGACAGCTGTAAAACAAACTCTTCTGCAGCTCTGTCCCTCCTGTAACCCTAATCTTCGAAAGAATTGACTCCCATGCCTGATCTGCCTGCTCACGCACCGCGTCAAAACTTTTTCCTGCAATCTCGGCATTGAGATTGAACCTGGCCTTGTCTGTATCTGTATAGGAAAAGCCTATCTGCAGCTCAACAACATTGCTTCCATCCTCGAAATCAATCAAAGTAAAAGTTTCACGTGCACTTTTTACAGTCCTTATATCTTTTATCTTAGAATTGGATACTGCATAAAAATACATGCCGTTTTGAGAACCCTTAAATGAATAGTCATCCACCTTACAGAATGTCCAGCGGGCATTGCCTGGTCTCACACTGTTTGTCCTCGAGAGGTTCATCATTATGTGTTTGTCTTTACCGCTCCGGAAAGTATGTCTGTGACACACACTGCGGTAACAGACTGTCAGTTCGGAAGTTATCTTATAACGGTCAAGATAAACACTGTAATATCCCGCCTTTGCCACTTCTTTTTTATGACTGAATACCGAAGCATAGTCATCTGGGTTGAAATCTCCTTGCACAGGCAGTGTAGGAAAATGTCCTTGTCCCCAATGTCCATGACTTGTATGGAAAAAACCGTATATTTTCTTATCCTCATACTGATAACCGGTTCCAGACCCCCAGCAAGTTACCGGAGACGCCTGTACCATTCCGTGCGGCATAGATGCTCCCGGATAAGTTTCCCCACCCCAAGCTCTGGTCTTACCCTGGGCCGGCCTGCGTCCCTCTTCTGTAAGAACAGTACGATATTCAGGATTGTCACTCATTTCATATCCTAAATCCTTCTTATCCCACAATGTAGTAGTTCCGAACATAGGATTCACATATCTGGTAATATCTCCAGCCAAAACATAATTGCCGCAGGCACCTGCAAGCATCGCACAAGTAAACAAGAATTTACAAACTGACCGCTTCATATTTAAACTACTATAAATACCTTTTACCCATTACGGATTATCTGCAAAAATATGCATTTAAAATTAAAATTCAGAGGCTACCTGAAATGGAATTTAGAATACCCTATATCATCCTGACGGCTTCTTCAAAACCGGCGCGGTCACCTTTTGCCTTGTTCTTGATTTTCGCCCTGTAATTGTAAATGGTATTTGCAGAATAATGAAGCAATGATGCGATTTTGCTTGAATCGCTGATTCCCAACTTGACAAGAGCAAATACCCTCAACTCAGGAGTCAGAATATCACCGCTCTTGGGAACAATAGCCTCCCCCTCCGCCAGCAAAGAATTAATCTTCTCGACAAAATCAGGATACAGGTTAAGGAAAGTCCTGTCAAACATCTTATAAAACTCAAGAATATCTTCTTCTATCGGAGGAAGACTTTCTATCTCAGACTCGATATCCTTAACCATACCCCTTCTCAAGTATTTAAGTACATGATTCTTGTACTGCCTGGTAGTATTTATGTTTTCCGACAATATACTTAAGAAAAGGGCAATATATTCTTGCTTGACTTTATCCGACTCCATTATAGTAGAATTGAGTTCGGAAAGTTTTCTGTTTGCGTCCAGTAAATTCTGATTTTTCTTTTCTATCTCCATATATGAGGCGGAAAGAGCCATTCTGGTCTTGTCCAGGACCTGCTGTCTCAGATAAACCAGACCGATAAGAAGCACCAGAAGGAAAATAAGCACAGCCATTACCGTAAACATAATATTCACCTTCCTCTGCCATTTGAGGTTCTTGTCCTGATACGCACGTCCTATTTCAGGAAAAAACTGTGCTATCTGCCATGGCCTCAACTTTCCGCCAAAGAAAATTGCATCAGGCATGCAATGGTCAGCAGAATATTTGAATGCCCTGTCTATATCCCCGGATTCAAATAAAGCATAAGACAGAGTATTAAGTGACGCATAGTCTTTCGTGGCACACATTGCATCTGTAATTGCTGAGCGTATAAGCCACAGCATCCTCTCATCTTCACACCCTCGGTCCGCCAAAGCTTCCTGATAATGAAAACAGGCTATGGCATAATTGTGGCTTCCCTCCTCGGCAACTTCTACAAGCTTGCGGGAATACTCCATAATATCCTTCTGGCGTCCATACTGCAATGCCTCTTCTCTTTTCAGCTTTATCCAATCGAAGGTACCTGTCTCTATTTTATCCAGAAGAAGATTTCTGTATAGAGTTCTCAGACTGTCCTGCTGCAGTACCATACGTGAGTCCGAAGCATAGGCGTGAACTTCTCCGGCAAGGTTGTGCTCAGCCATCAGATATGGAATATGAAGCGATCCGGGAAGCGACTCTCCGTCAATCCTGTTAAGAAGTTCCCTGGCTTCGAGATGATAGCCGGAGATGGTGTATTCTTCGGCAACAAGAATATTGATTTCAGTTATTCTGTAAGGATCATCCGCCTCAACCGCCAATTTACGGCAATAATCCAGATAATTCATAGTAGAGTCCATACTGTAAGCCATGAACTCCTGTGCTATGCGTTTACTTATGTTATATGTCTGGAGCGGATCCTTCTGTTCTGCCATAACACTTTTCAATACCCCGATCCTGTCCAGAAGATATTGTTCATAAATATGCTTTTTGGAAAGCACGTCATCCAATCTCTCCAGTTCGTCACTATAGACAGAATCTCCTGTTTTACAGGAAACAGTAAAAAGCGCAGACAACAGGGCCATGCCCCAAAGGACTCGTCCAGACATATAAAAGAAGCTGTTTTAAATTTTATTTCAGCTCAAAGGTAACTTTTCCTTTTATATTATCCGCTGCCGAAGCAATATAAATATCAAATTTTCCTGGTTCAGCTACCCATTCATGCTTTTGGGGATCAAAGAAAGAAAGCTCCTCCTTTCCTACTGTAAATGTCACTACTTCAGACTCTCCAGGAGCCAGACTTACCTTTCTGAAGCCTTTAAGTTCCTTGACAGGACGAGGCAGTGAAGATTTCCTGTCACCGACATACATCTGTACTACTTCCTTACCTTCACGGTCACCTGTATTGGTAATCCTGACAGACACGGTAACTGTTCCTTCCGCATCAATGCAAGAAGAGTCAAGTTCCGGATTCCCATACTCGAAATCAGTATAACTGAGACCGTGACCGAAAGCAAACAAAGGCTTCTGTTTTTTCTGCATGTCAGTCCATCTGTATCCTACAAAAATACCTTCCTTATATTCAATATTTACAGTATCTCTTGATGACACTCCTGTATAGTCTCCGAAAATATGAGCCGGCACGTCGTCCAGTTCTGCAGGGAATGTAAAAGGAAGCTTTCCTGAAGGATTCACGTCACCTGAAAGTACATCAGCAATGGCATTTCCTGCCTCTGAACCTATATACCATGCCTGTACTATGGCTGGAACTTTTTCCACCCAAGGCATAGCTACTGCATTTCCGGAAATATTTACTACTATAAGGTTTCTGTTCACTGCGGCAAGAGCCTCTATTACAGCATCCTGACCATACGGAAGTCCCAGGCCTGCACGGTCAGAATCCTCACAATCCTGGTGGGCACTCTTGTTCAATCCACCTACAAATATCACATAATCAGCATCTTCAGCCTCTTTTACAGCTTCAGCTATAAGTTCTTCTGCAGTACGGTCATCATTAAGGTTCTGCCCTGTAACCACACCGTTATATTCACCTGTAACATCTCCTACATAACCTCTTGCATATACGACCTCCGCCTTATCTCCGACTCTTGCCCTGATACCGTCGAGCGGTGAAATTTCTCTCTGCACTTTCAGCGATGAACTACCGCCTCCTACCGTCATCATCTTGACTGCATTTTCTCCTACGACAAGAATTTTTTCCGATGCATCAATATCCACAGGCAGAACATTCCCTTCATTTTTCAGCAGGACTATACCTTCTCCGGCAATCTTCCTTGCTGCTTCATAATGTGCTTCTGAACAAAGACTTCCGAACGGCCTGTCCTTTACCATCTCTGTCCGGAAAATAAGACGGAGCACATTACGTACCTTTATATCCAGTTCTTCTGTCCCGATCTCTCCTTTACGTATTTTCTCCAGATAAGGATGAGCCAGGTAATAGTTGTCATAAGCATTGCTGCTTCCTCCTCTCAGGCCGTCAGTCCAGCTGCCGAATTCCATATCAAGGCCATTATGTATTGCCTGGTCAGTATCATGGACTCCACCCCAGTCAGAAACGACAACTCCGTCATATCCCCATTCATCCCGCAGTATTCTGCCAAGTGTATATTCGTTGTGGCAGCAATGCTGATTCTTGTAGAGATTGTACGATCCCATTATCGCCCAAGTCCCGCCTTTCTGTACAGCAGCCTTGAATGCAGGAAGATAAATTTCATAAAGTGTCCTGTCATCGACAATTACATTTGTATTATGTCTGTTGACCTCGTGATTGTTCAATGCATAATGCTTGACACAGGTAGCAACGCCATTGCTCTGGACACCCTGGATATAAGGTACTACCATTTCTCCGGAAAGGAAAGGATCCTCACCCATATATTCGAAATTACGTCCGTTAAGCGGAGTCCTGTAAATATTGACCCCAGGTCCCAAAAGCACTGTCTTCTTACGGAAACGTGCTTCTTCGCCTATACTTTTACCATACAGGTGAGACATCTCTGTATTCCACGTCGCAGCAAGGCAAGTCAAGGCCGGAAATGCCACGCAAGAGTCATTGGTCCAGCCTGCCTGATCCCATTCATCCCAAAGGACCTCAGGCCTGATACCGTGAGGACCGTCAGTCATCCAGACCTCCGGAATACCGAGCCTTGCAACTCCGGGAGAACAGAACTTTGACTGGGCATGCACCACAGCAATCTTCTCCTCAAGCGTCATCCGTCCGAGCGCATCCTCTATTCTCTCCTCAATCGGCTTTGTTTCATCAAGATAGGCCGGAGTCTGGGCCATTGCCGGCAAAACAGACAATGCCAGTCCGGCAAACATCAATGTAAACTTATTCATATTCTAAAAAGCTATAATTTTCATTTCAATAAAGGCGGCGCCAAGTCACAAGGCACCGCCTTCCAATCAATAATCAAGTCTTATTATTCAAACAGTTTCTTACCTACTGCTGAAGTTTGTCAAGACTTATGGTCTCAATGCCCTCAGATTCTGCTTTTGTCAAATCAACCGTAAGCCTGTAGGTAGCTCCTTTTTCAAGATGCTCTGCAAGTTCCAGATTATTGGAGTCAGTAAGTTTGAGTTTGGCCGCCTCGCTGCCTGCAAGTTTAACCTCGTTCTTGCTGCCGAAAATTTTTCCGGTCTCATCGCCCCATCCGTTCTGTGCAAAATACTTCGCAGAGATATAATCATACCTGAAACGGCCTCCGACAGTATCCCCGTCTTTTTCATCCACTGCAATACCGGTGAGCTGATATACAAGAGGACGGACCTCGGCCATGCAGAATGCCGTACCCTCAGTAAAGCCGAACTGCTGTGTCATCACAGGATGGGCAAGTCCCTAGGCCATCATCCACAGAGCATTTTCCTTCAATGTAGCATCCTTACCATCGGAATTGAGTTTGGTGAACGAACAATACTTGCCTTCTGAATAAAGATCAAGTCTGTACTTGCCGGAAGTGGCTGCAAACGTTGCTCCTGAAGCACTTACAGAAACATAGTCAGGATCGAGATAGTAAGATGCCATGTCTGAAACACCTGCTATCTGCATGGCTGCATTCTGCTCAAGGTCAAGGACACCGGAATACTCGCCGGCCGAAACCATCTCCAGCACCTGTCCGTTCACGGTTATTTCCTCTTTCGGAAGTTCCTGCTCTCCATCTTTGGTAACCTCAAGGACTGCTCCCTTTACTACCTTTCCATCGTAAGAAGCGTTTGACAGATCGAGAACAAACTTATATATGCCTCCCATTTCGAGGGTCACTCCGTCTGCAAGATGGATATTACCGTCACTCTCACCTATTTTTATAAGTTTGCTTTCTGTAGTGACAGTACCGCCGCCGAACTCCCCTCCCCAGGTTTTCTGGTGGAAGAATTTGAAGTCAATCTTGTCTGCTGCAAGCTGAAGTCCCGCCACAAGAGTTATCTGATACTTCTTGTCTTCTATCTGTGAAAGACAGAGTCCTCCCTTTTCAGGATTCCAGGATGCTCCCTGAGCCATAGTAGGCTTGCCGACCTTGGCGTCTCCTATAAGCCATACGGCACCGGAGAAGTCAGAAGTATTGAGAGTAGCGTATTCCGTCTGACTCTTCATGGCTTCAAACTTGAAGAATTTGTTTGCAAAGTCAATGTTCACTTTATACAGGCCGTCAACAGGGAGGAATTTATAAACGCCGGACTGGTCCGAAGTCTCGATAAAGTCAGGATCTATGTTCCAGTCGCCGAAGCCGCTTTCATATCCGGTAATCTTCAGTTCACCGCCCTTGGTCAGCTTAACAACGGCCGCATAAGTACTTCCGTCAACCATCTCGGCCTTAGTGCCGTTTACGTAAATGGTTATGAACGGAGATGCCTCGAATGTAAGCGTATTGAACGATATGGTATATCCTGACACGCTGTTTGAAAACGGAATATAAGACTCTCCGTCAACTGCGGCACCGCTGCCGTCCCATCCGAAAGTTATCTTATTCTCAGTACCTGAGACTGCAGGAGTCTCTATCATAGCGTTGAATTTAGCAGGGAATGAACCCTCAACAGAATATGCATTGGCAGCTGTCTTATCCATCCTGTATGTCTGGCCGTCTTCTGCCACGAGTGTAAGATACTCAAAATCAGGACGGGACACAGCCACTTCCTTTGTAACTTCAGTTATTCCCTGACCTACATTCTGTCCTACAAATACAAGAGACGCGGTCCCGTCAGGAATATTTTTAAGGAAAGGCACATTCAGCTTTCCTTCATACGAACCAGGCGTCTTGGTCCTGATAGTAGTATCAGCGACCATCACATCGTCAAAATAAAGCTGTGCCTTGACAGTGGAAAGGTCAAAATCCTTATCCTGCAATGCCACCGAGAACGCTATCTCACCTCCCATATATGCAGCTTCGCTGAAACTTTCCACAGTCACTTCCGGACCCTTGTCAGCAAAGACATACTCGAAATCTTTCTTGCAGGAAACCAGAGAAGCAGCTCCGGCAAGCAAAGATGCAGTTATTTTTATAGTTTTATTCATTTCTTATAGTCTTTAATGTTATTCCTGCCAAATAAGCGAAACCAGGGATTTTGCAGGTATGGAATATTTGACAGTATGGTTTCCTATGGAGAATACCAGGCTCTGTTCTGCAGATGCCTTGCTCAATATTATCACCCCTACGGTATTGTCCGTATTCTTGAAAACAAGATATGATATTCCGTCAAGGGAAATATCAGAAGCAGCAACACGTACGGCTCCGGGCTTTATGACCTTTGAGGCATGGGCTATGTTATAATAGTGAGACCTGTAATTCAGAGTACTGTAGTCTGATGACGAAATCTCGACCGCACCATAGCAAGTCTTGCAGGATCCGGTTGCAGGACTGTAAGGTCCCTTCTTGTCATCAAGCATAAGATTCCAGAGAGTGACTCCTTTTCCCATTCTCGAAAGGGTACCCATAAATATAGACTCGAAGTCATTCAAGAGACAGCCGTCAAACGAGTAGTTCCATTCTCCTATTGAGGCTTCCGTAAAATAAATCTCCTTGTCAGGATATTCATAGATAATCTGGTCAAGTTCTGATACATTACCTCCGTAATTGTGCCATGCCGAGCCTGCTACATACCTGGAAGCTTCAGCATCCGCAAATATGTGAAGAGGGTATCCAAGCTGGTCTGACTTGTTGTCATAGTTGTAGTTATGGTCAAACAACAGAATCTTGGTATCAATTCCTGCTTTTGCAAACGCAGGACCAAGTCCTGTCTTGATAAAGTCCCTCTGCTGCTTCCATCCCATGTACATTGACATCGAGTTTCCTCTGTTCAAAGGCTCGTTCTGAGGAGTCACAGCATAAATATCAAATCCCTGGCCCTCCATATACTTTATCCACTTGACAAAATAGTCTGCATAAACCTGATAGCAGTCCTCTTTCAATTCTGCACTTGTCCATGAATCGCGGACTTTCATCCAGCGCGGAGCAGACCAAGGAGAGCCGATAATCTTCACATCAGGATTGATTGCATATATTTCCTTAAGTACAGGTATAAGATAATCCGCGTCTTCTGAATGAGGGGTAAAATTCTGCAACAGGTCAGAATCCGGTCCCTTTGTATCACACCAGGTAAACTCCGTACCTTTTGCAGGAAAATCTGAAGATCCTATGGAAACTCGGATGAGACTCGATCCAAGTCCTGTTTTCCTGTCAAAAATATGCTTGAGAAAAGCGGTCCTGTCCGCCTGGCTCATCTGCATGAGATTGTAGCTTGTAGCACCGGTAATGGCAGCACCGAAGCCATCAACTGTCTGGTAAGACTTTGACAAATCAATTTTCACAAGATTAGGAGACATGCTTGCAGCCTTCCCGAAATCAAAAGCATCCTCAACGAAGAGTTTTGACCTGTCAGCCGTGGTTACATAAGCCCTGACATCACCTGTCTTCTCAGGAATTGACGTACCGTTATCTCCGCCAGGTTCTTCATTCTTGGAAGTAGAACAGTTGCAGGCGCAGCAACTTACCAGAATGCCTGCAGCCAATATTTTAGAAAATTTATACATACTCTAATTTATTTTATTACAAATCAATATCCAGGATTCTGGACAAGGCTTGGGTTGTTGTCCATCTCTGCCGTAGGGATAGGCATGAGTATAGTCTCATCAGAAAGAGGGTAACGTGTCTGCCAGTAACTGTCTTTTGACGGCATTGCATCATGAACAGCCTTTGCCCTGTCGTGACGCACAAGGTCAAAGAAACGGAATCCTTCAAAAGCAAGTTCGAGACGGCGTTCCTTAAGAATGATATCTATCATCTCATCCTGAGAAGAAGGCTTTGAAACAGGGTTCAGACCTGCACGCTCGCGGATTTTATTCACATAGAAGGTAGCCCCGTCTGTCTCCGAGAAGTTCCCTTCCATAGCAAGAGCCTCTGCATGAAGAAGATATATTTCACCCAAACGCATCAGTACAGTACTGCTGGCATTTGTAGGACACTTGTGCATGAATGCATAATTGTCACTCGGATAATAATGGCTCCAGCTGCACTTGTCATAGATAATGGAAGCATTTTTCCTCTCGGTATCTCCTTCCTTGTCATAAGCCGCTATAAGGTCACGGGAAGGAGTAATCCACTTGGCCCAGGTATAGCTGTCATCCTTATTGTAATAGTTTCTATGGAACATCATCCATACCCAGTTTCCCTGATCACGGCTCCATGTCACTTCAAATATAGACTCTGTAGTATTTCTTCTGGCATCATTGTCATCATATGCCCAGAGGTCACCGTAGTTATCACAAAGTTTGAAGCCGTAAGCCTCGACCTGCTCGCAATACTTCTTTACCTGGCCCCAATCCTGCGCTGTCTTCTCCGCATACACCCTGGCCAAAAGACCGGCAGCAAAAGCCCTTGAAAGGAGATATTTGTTACCTCCGTCTGCTACATTAGGCTGAGGGCCATACTCGCTCGCAAACTCGAGATCTTTTATAATCTGGTCATATACATCTTTAATAGGAGTACGGGCAGGGAAATACTCGTCATAGACCTCCTCGATATTTTCAGAAGTAATCGCTGGAGGAATAGTAGTTACCATAGGAATGTCGCCCCACAGACGTGACATGAAGAAAAGGTTGTATGCCCTCCAGCAAAGAGCTTCTGACTTCCACTCTTCATATTCTGTCTGGGTAAGACTCGGGTCAGACTCCTTAATACGGTCGATATTGCAGATAATCTGGTTGGCATTGCTTACCTGACCGAGGAAGTAATCCCAGTCACGGTCCACATTCTTGTTTTCACCATCCACATTATTTCCTTCTATAGCAGCTATTTCTCCTGTACTCGGACTTCCGCAATATGCATTGTCCGCACGACACTCTGAATATACGAGCCAGTCGCTGAAACCTGCCTCCTGGATGTTTTTTACGTAAGAGTTGTAAATTGCATTCCTGAGGCCGAGCATATCCGCCCTTGTGGAATACTGCGTCTCAGATTCCTCTTCTACAGTCACGTTTCCTTCATTGTATGATGTCTCCGGATAAAGAGACAGGTCACACGATGAAAGGGCGAAAAGGACAACCGCTGAAATTATTAGTGTTATTTTTTTCATTTCAATCGCTTTTAACATATTAGAAATCTACATTGACTCCAAATGTCACAGTCTTGACATTAGGATAAGTTCCCCAGTCTATACCCATACTGGTAGCACTTGTATATTGGCTCATTTCAGGGTCATAACCTGAATAATTCGTGAATGTAATCATATTGTCAAGAGTGATATAAGGCTGTATTCTTGCGATATTTGCCTTTTTCAGCTTAGGATGTACAATGTCATACGAAAGGGTGATATTCTTGATTTTCAAGTAAGAACCGTCTTCAACCCACCTTGTTGATGCACGAAGGTTGTCAAGTTCTCCTCCCTTAGGAATATCCGTTACCTGTCCCGGAACCCTCCATCTGCGCAGAACATCTGTTATCTGGTTGGCCCCGTTGTACATTCCGACCATTTCGATTCTGGATGCATTATAGATATCATTTCCTATTGAACTTGTAATAAGGAAACTGAGTGAAAGACCTTTCCAGCTGAGGGTATTGGTCATACCGAAGGTGAACAGTGGGTTTGCATCACCAATATATTGCTTGTCGCTGGCATTGATCTTACCGTCATCATTGATATCTTCATACTGCATCATACCTGTTTCAGGATCAACTCCAAGAGCCTTGTAACCCCAGAATTTTGAAAGAGGCTGGCCGGGAGTCATTCTCACGACATATTCACTCAAAGCCTCAGATGTCTTTGTATAGTAATAGACCTGCTGAAGATCAAGCTTTTCAAGCTTGTTTCTATTCATTGAAATATTGAAATCCGTAGTCCATCTGAATCCCTTCCGATCAAAGTTTACAGAAGAAATGGCAAACTCAAGACCCCAGTTGGACATCTCACCTTCATTTCTGTATATGCTAGGATAAGGTGCCGGAAGAGGGACACTCATAAGCAGATCCTTGGTATATTTATAATATCCGTCAAGAGTGAATGTCAGTTTGTTGTCCAGAACGGCAAAATCAATTCCGACATTTGTCTGTGTAGTTGTCTCCCAAGTCAGGTCTCTGTTTCCAATATTTGACTTGGAACCTACCGTAGGGACACTGTCCGCAAATTCTGATTTTGTCCAGTCATAGTAGTTTGTATTATACTGCTGTACCCACGCATAGTCTGCAAGACCTGCCTGATTACCTGACTGCCCCCAGCCGGCGCGGATTTTCAAGTCGCTGAGCCAGCTGACATCTTTAAGCCAGGACTCTCCGGAAAGACGCCATGCAGCAGAAACTGACGGGAAGAATCCCCACTTATGCCCCGGAGCAAGCTTTGAAGAACCGTCGGCACGTATGTTTGCAGTTATGTAATACCTGCTGTCAAAGTTGTATGAAACTCGTGCCAGATAAGACATTATGGCCCATTTTGCATAGCCCTGGGACTGGCCGCGCAGACCTCCTTTATTACCTCCGTTGAGTCCGAAGATGGCGTTGTTCTGGTCAGGCGAGAAGTAATTTCTTGAACCGCTCAGGTTTTCCCATCTTGAAGTTGTTGCTGATGTACCGGCCATTGCCTCGAAATTGTGCTTTCCTCCCCATGTATTGTTGTATGTAAGGATATTGTCATACACCATTCTCATATCGTCGCTTCGTGTAGATGATGCTTCACCGTGCTGGGTACGGCCATATGAAGTATGGATAGGGTCAAGGAAAGAATAGTCATGGACCCACCTGCGGTCCATTGTGACTGTTGACTTGAAGTTAAGGTTCTTGTGGAACTTGATTGTAGCATATCCTGTGAGAAGAAGCCTGTCTGTCTGGGTATAGTTGTTCTCAGTTCTGGCAAGGTTTTCAGAAGGAGTAGTAAGGTTGGCTCCGTAGAATTCTGTCCAGTACCAGTCTGGATTGGTCTCGCTCCACGGCTTTGCATAAGTAGGAGTATTGATTACGGAAAGTACTACTCCTGCTCTGTTTGAACCTGCTCCTGAAATGATTCCGTTGCTCCTGTAAGAAGAGTAAGCGACATTGGCGCCTACCGAAATCCATTTGAACAAATCAGAATCGACGCTCGCCTTGACATTATATCTTCTGCTGTAGGCAACATCCAGAATACCTTTTTCATTGGTATAACCTCCACCTATATAATAACGGAGTTTGTCATTGCCGTTTGATACAGAAATCTGGTAGTTCTGGTTGATACCTGTCTGGTATGTCTCCTTGAACCAGTCGGTCTCATCCCTAAGTCCGTCAGGAAGGGTAGCGCCGCCGATTTCATCCATAAGTTCCTTGTACTGGGAAACATTCAGAACATCATAAGTCTTTGCGACATTTGCAAGTCCTACATATGCACTGAAATTGATCTGAGGTCCTTTGCTTACTTTTCCCTGCTTGGTAGTGATGAGGACAACTCCGTTGGCAGCACGCGATCCGTAAATAGCTGCAGACGATGCATCCTTGAGAATAGACATGCTCTCAATGTCATTAGGGGAAAGATACGCAATCGCATAGTTTCCCTCTCCTACAGGGACACCATCGACCACATAAAGAGGGTCATTGCTGGAAGCGATGGAAGAAGCTCCGCGGATTCTTACTGTCATGCCCCCACCGGGAAGTCCGCTGGTCTGCTGGACCTGCACACCGGCCACTTTTCCCTGAATGAAGCCTGATGCCTCAGACACAGGCCTGAGTTTCATATCTTCATTTGACACGATTGATACAGCTGTCGTCAGATCCTGCTTCTTTACGGAACCGTAACCGATGGCAACGACAGCATCAAGCGCTATGGCTGCCTCGTTTACCACGACATTGACGACACCTCTGCCATTTACAGGCTCTGTAACAGTGTCATAACCTAAAGAGTTGAATTCAAGAGAAGCCGAAGGGCTTGAAACTGCAATGGAATATTCTCCATTTTCATCGGTGATCACACCATTGCCCGTACCTTGTTCGAGCACTGCCATTCCTATAACAGGAAGGCCGTTCTGATCTGTCACCGTACCTTTAACTGAATGTTGTTGGGCAAATGCTGCAATACTCAAAAACAGCATAAGCATAGTTAAACATTTCTTCATACAGATGATTAGATAATTAGTTAGCGTTACTTTTTACAAAATTACTCAAAGGGCTATACCGATATACACCATATAGCCATAAAGTCAGCAATAAGTGGATTTATAAGAAAGTATAAAAATACAATATATTGATTATATGACACTTACAACACGCATCAACAATAAATAAAGTGGACTGTATATGTAGTTTGTGAGGGATTAATACTACAAATATATCCTGCCTGTAATAACATTATATGTCTTGCCCATACGGAATTTTTCCGATATGAACCCTAAAGAGAGTCTGATGCGCGCGTTTAATATTTAAAAGAAAAACGATTCTTTTAATAATAAAATCAAAGAAAATATTTGGAAAATAGAGGAAATTTGCATAAAATTGTTGTTGGTTTCAACTGGACCAATAATAATATGGCTAAACTTATAATATAATGGCATTTAAAGGAATCATAGAAGTAGACACACAGAAATGCAAAGGATGCTCAGTGTGTGTAGTCAACTGTCCGACCAAAAGCATTCAGCTTTCGAAAATGGTCAACAGCAAGGGTTATCATTATGCCGAAATGGTAGGAGAAGGCTGCATAGGTTGTTCTAACTGTGCTACCGTTTGTCCTGATTCGGTTATCACTGTTTACAGAGTTAAATTATAGGAAGATATGGCAGAGAAGATTTTGATGAAAGGAAATGAAGCGATTGCCATATCGGCAATACGCAACGGTGTGGACGGGTATTTCGGATATCCTATCACCCCACAGTCTGAAGTGATGGAAACGCTCATGAAAGAAAAGCCATGGGAAACTACAGGAATGGTTGTCCTCCAGGCAGAGAGCGAAACTTCATCCATTAATATGGTCTATGGCGGAGCAAGCTGCGGAAAGAAGGTAATGACATCATCCAGCAGTCCCGGAGTCAGCCTTATGTGCGAAGGTATCAGCTACATCGCAGGAGCTGAACTTCCATGTGTCATAGTTGACGTAATGAGAGGAGGTCCAGGACTTGGAACCATACAGCCGAGCCAGAGTGACTACAACCAGATAGTAAAAGGCGGCGGACACGGAGATTTCCATAACATTGTCCTGGCTCCGGCATCAGCACAGGATATGTACGACTTCGTCGATTGGGGATTTGAACTCGCGTTCAAGCACCGCAACCCTGTCGTAATACTTGCCGACGGTATCATCGGACAGATGATGGAAAAGGTCGAGATGCACGACATGAAGCCTCGCAGGACAGCTGAGGAAATAGCAAAAGCAGCGCCTTGGGCAACCGTTGGCAAACCTGCCGGCAGAGAAAGAAACATAATTACATCACTTTCGCTGGATGCAGATATTCAGGAGAAATTCAACCGAAAGTTGAAAAACAAATACGACATCATTGAGGAGACTGAAGTCAAATTCACCGAATACATGACAGAAGACGCAGAGTATCTGTTCGTAGCATTCGGCTGTTCATCAAGGATATGCGAAGCTGTCGTAGATGATCTAAGGGCTGAAGGCATCAAGGCTGGACTCCTCCGCCCTATAACCCTCTATCCTTTCCCTGTAAAGGAAATAGCAAGACTTTCCAAGCAGGTAAAGAGCATGATGAGTATAGAACTGAATCTCGGACAGATGGTCGATGACGTAAGACTGGCAGTCAACGGCGCATGCCCTGTAGGATTCTACGGAAGACAGGGTGGCAACATCTTCACTCCCGAAGAGATATCGGAAGCATTCAGAAAATTCAACAATTTATAGGAAATCGAAATGAGTATCAGCATAGAAGATATCAAGAAGCCGGAAAACATAGTATATAAAAGACCGGCTCTGCTCACAGACAACGTGATGCACTATTGCCCAGGCTGTTCACACGGAACCGTACACAAACTGGTAGCCGAAGTGATCGAGGAAATGGGTATTCAGGAACAGACAGTAGGTGTCTGCCCCGTAGGATGTTCCGTATTTGCATACAATTATATTGACATAGACTGGCAGGAGGCTGCACACGGACGTGCACCTGCACTGGCAACAGCTACAAAAAGGCTTTGCCCTGACAAATATGTATTTACATATCAGGGAGACGGTGACCTTGCTTCTATAGGCACAGCGGAGATTATACACGCCTGTGCAAGAGGAGAAAATATCGTGGTAATATTCATTAATAACGGTATCTACGGTATGACAGGAGGACAGATGGCCCCTACTACCCTTATCGGAATGAAGACCGCCACCACTCCATATGGACGTGATCCAAAGCTTAACGGCTTCCCTATGGTAATAGCAGACATGATTTCCCATCTGGACGGAACCGCTTTTATCACAAGACAGTCAGTACATACCGCTCCGGCAGCAAAGAAGGCCAAAAATGCCATACGCAAGGCTTTCGAATATAGCCAGAAAGGTATAGGACTCTCATTCGTTGAAATTGTTGCGACCTGTAACTCAGGATGGAAACTATCTCCTGTAGATGCCAACAAATGGATGGTCGAGCACATGTTCGAGAAATATCCTGTCGGAGATATAAAAGATGTTCTGGCAAAATAATTTTGCTGACGTCTGACGAGATTATTACCAAAAAGAAACGAAAAAATTTGAAGTTTATTTTTTAGGAAGAATAAGGAAGACAAACGATGAGTGCCGCAGCATACATGAGTATGTGAGGACACGAAGATGTGACGTCTGACGAGATTATTACCAAAAAGAAACGAAAAAGATGAAAGAAGAAATAATAATAGCAGGCTTCGGAGGACAAGGAGTACTTTCAATGGGAAAGATACTTGCTTACTCGGCCATTATGCAGGATATGGAAGTCACCTGGATGCCATCATACGGCCCTGAAATGAGAGGCGGAACAGCAAATGTCTGCGTTATCATCAGCGACAAGAAAATAGGCTCCCCTATCGTGACTAAATATGACACTGCAATCATATTGAACCAGCAGTCTTTGGACAAATTCGAACAGGCCGTAAAACCTGGAGGACTTCTGCTGTATGATCCAAGCGGCATCACTCACCATCCTACAAGGACAGATATAAAAATCTGCAAGATAGATGCAATTGAAGTCGCTGCAAAACTCGGCAACTCAAAAGTATATAATATGGCAGTTTTGGGAGCGTTCCTGAAAGTGAGGCCTCTTGTCAGCATGGAAAATGTGGAAAAAGGTCTTGCCAAATCCATACCTGCAAGATACAGCGACCTTATTGCGCTCAACAAATCCGCAATTGAAGAAGGAATGAAATCAGTTGAAATGTAATAATCTGCCTGCAAGATAAATTTCAAACAGATTATACAGATTCATTTTTGATTTATTACAAAAAAGTACTATCTTCGCATTGTGAGTTTCGAAAAACTGAATTGAATGCTTGAAAATATCAGAAAGGATATCGAGCGGCTGGTTGCCGCCTATGAGGCGGAAAACAGAAGACGGACATCACTGGAAGAAGAAGTCAGACAATATAAGGAAAAGGAAGAAACTTACAGGAAGCGGATCACAGAGTTAGAACAACAGATAGATAACTTGAAACTTAAGAATGTATTCCTTACAGCTTCAGGTGACAATATAGAGGCGAAAGAAAGAATTGAAAAACTGATACGGGACATTGACAGATGTATAGCATTGATGGAAAAGTGAAATGGAACGAATAATTACATTATCTGTACTTGGCAACACTTACCACTTCAATGTAAAATCACCTGACGATGAAGAGAATTTCAGAAAAGCCGCAAAATCTCTCGAATCAATGGCCAGGAAGATAAATGAAGACCGTCCTGGCACTACCGATGCGGAGACAGGCAGGATGCTTGCCCTTAATAAGGGGATTGAAGCGGAAAAGCTAAAAAAAGAAATCAGAAGCCTGAATGAGAAAATAAACAGGCTCAATTCTGAAGCGGAAGGGCTACACAAAGAACTTGACAGTTATCTTGAAAATAATGTTTATAAAAATAGCCGTTAGTTACTTATTTTGCTGAAATCATCAAATTACATTAAGTAACCGAGTTTACTCGAATGGCAATGACGGACCTATTTTACCCTTAGGGGGATTCCGCAAATGCGGGACGGAGGATGTCAGAACTAATTTTTCGGAGCTCAAATCTTATTTATTATAAGATTTCCTGAAAATTTTAGCTAACGGCTTTTATCAAATTATTAATCTGACCGGTCAGCTTCCATGCTGATCGGTCAGATTTAATAATTAAACTATAATATGAGTATATTACTTTACATACTTACGGCGTTCCTCGGAGCAGCCATCGCCTTGGGAACATATATAACAGTCCGTAAAATGATGCTCAACGGCAGAAAGGAAGAAATCATCCAGAAAGCCGAACTTGAAGCAGAAAATCTTAAAAAGGAAAAAATCCTGCAGGCGAAAGAGAAGTTCATACAGTTGAAAAGCGAACATGAGCAATATATCAACGAAAAGAATAATCAGATTCGCGAAACTGAAAGCAGACTTAAACAGAAGGAAAACTCTCTGAATCAGCAGAATTCTGAACTCAACAGAAAAAATAAAGAAAATGATGCTATCCGAGAGAATCTGAAGAACCAGATGGAACTTGTCTCCAAAAAATCTGAAGAATATGACAGGCTTCATGCCCAGGCTATACAGCAGATTGAAGAAATTGCCGGAATGACAGCGCAGGAGGCGAAAAACCAGCTCATGGAAAATATGAAAGCTGAAGCCAGGACTCAGGCTCTTTCATATATCAACGATGCAATGGACGAAGCCAGACTGACAGCAAATAAAGAGGCCAAAAGAATTATCATCAATACAATACAGCGTACTGCCACTGAAACTGCAATAGAAAATGCAGTCACTGTATTCAATATCGAAAGCGATGAAATCAAAGGACGCATTATAGGAAGGGAAGGAAGGAATATCCGCGCCCTTGAAGCAGCTACCGGAGTGGAAATAGTCGTTGACGATACTCCTGAAGCAATCCTTCTGTCAGCTTTCGACCCTGTAAGAAGGGAGGTTGCAAGATTGGCTCTTCACCAGCTGGTCGTTGACGGACGTATTCACCCTGCCCGCATTGAAGAGGTCGTAGCCAAAGTTCAGAAGCAGCTTGAAGACGAGATTATGGAAACAGGTAAAAGAACCTGCATTGATTTAGGTATCCATGGACTGCACATTGAACTTGTGAAACTTATCGGCCGTATGAAATACCGTTCTTCATACGGACAGAATCTGCTGCAGCACTCAAGAGAAGTAGCGAATATCTGCGCAACTATGGCCTCAGAGCTCGGTCTTAACCCTAAGCTTGCCAAACGTGCAGGACTTCTCCATGATATAGGAAAAGTTTCAGATGAGGATCCAGAACTTCCACATGCAATCCTAGGTATGAAACTGGCTGAAAAATATAAGGAAAAGCCAGAGGTATGCAACGCAATCGGTGCACACCATGAGGAAATAGAAATGACCTCCATTATTTCACCGTTGGTAATGGTCGGAGATGCTATCTCAGGTGCGCGTCCTGGTGCAAGAAGGGAGGTGATTGAATCGTATATCAAGAGACTGAAAGACATGGAAAACATCGCACAGTCATACCCTGGAGTAACCAAGACTTATGCTATACAGGCCGGTAGAGAGCTTAGAGTAATAGTAGGAGCCGACCAGGTGAGCGACAGCGATGCAGAGGCATTGTCAAGCGATATAGCAAAGAAGATTCAGGAAGAAATGGTATATCCTGGACAGGTAAAAATCACTGTTATACGAGAAACCAGATCCGTAGCATTTGCAAAATAAATAAACAAACAAACAACAATCTCGAGCAATGAAAATTCACAAAGTTCTGCTTGCATTGGCTGTTTTCGTAACAGGGACAATCCTTGCTTTCGGACAAGT
>URDD01000008.1 GCA_900546395.1 uncultured Bacteroidales bacterium
TTTAAGTTTTGTCCTTTCTTTCATGTGACACTTTTCTATTGTGCTCCTAAAGTGTCAAGTTTTTAACGTTCAAGTCATCTGGAAATCCCTGTGGTGACAATGACTATCAGGATGTTACGTACACTTTTAAAGCTCCATTACCAGTCTCATACCTGTAAATGACATAGGATTGTCAGGTCGTCCGTAGCCTCTGTGGGCTACTCTGCATCTATGCGTATTCTGCATGAATGATCCTCCGCGGAGAACTTTGTTTGAACCTGTAGCAGGTCCTTTGGGATTTTCCTGATCTTCTTCACTGTAAAGCTCGTACCAGTCGGAGCACCATTCCATTGCGTTACCGCTCATATCGTATATACCCAGTTCGTTAGGCTGTTTCATAGCAATGAGCATGAGCGATGCTTCTGACCCTTCGACAGGATTGTCGTATGACCAGCCTACTTCATCGAAGTTGTTGCTTCCTGAAAATTTGTATCCGCGGCTTCTGTGGCCTCCTCTTGCTGCATATTCCCATTCTGCTTCTGTAGGAAGCCTGAATTTCTTACCGGTGATTTCGCTTACTTTTTTTGCAAACTCTTCGCATGCATACCAGTCATGCAGGGTGGCAGGCTTGTATTGTCTGTAAATCCATGTCGGATCATCTTCTAAGGAAGGAAGTTTTCCGTTGGTGACAAGTTCCCAAAGCTCTCCTGTTACTTCTGTCATGCAGATGTAGTAGTCATTTAGCGTTACATTATGAACAGGTTTTTCATAATCCTGGCCGTCTTCTCCTTGTTCTTCAGTAGCTCCCATTCTGAATGTGCCTCCTTTGACATATATCATTTTGAATATGGAACCTTTTATATTGAAAGTTAGGACGGGGTCAATGACAGTGGTGAATTTTATAGATTCTCCGTATGACGTTCCTGATGTATTTGTAGCGTAAGCTCTGATGTAATATTCTTTTCTGCTTTCAAGCCCTGTTATTACAGAGGAATATTTGCCGTTGCCGCGACCTGCACTTACTGTGTTGCCGTTTTCCAATGTAGGATTCTTTTCGGTACTCCATACAAAGCCTTTGTCAAGCAATTTTTTTCCGTTGTCGGATACAAGTTCACCTTCGGCAATCGCGGAATTTTCTGTTATGTCAGAAACTCCAAGAGTCATGACAGTAGGGAATCCGTCATCCGCGAGTGTCCTGAATGAGATTTCATTTCCATAGCGGAGCTGGCCGTCTGCATAGAAATATGCCCTGCAGTAATACTGAGTATCTTTTGACAACCCCTCCAGCACGACAGAAAACAGATTTCCTGATACAGTACTTTCTGTATTGTTGCCAGTTTCAATATCAGGTGACGGCTGCAATCCCCATACGATTCCGCTATAGGTTATATCGTATGTTTCTTCAGGGGAAATGCGCCCTCCTGTCATTGCCGAAGCATTTGTTATTTCCGTAGCAGGAAAAGTAATGACAGTGATTTCCGGAGTGCTCTTTTCTTCTGTGCAGGCCACTGTCACTGCAGCCGTTAGCAATATCGGCAGAATTATATTTTTGTATGACATTTCTTCTGATATTTATGGAATGTAAACAAGTCGTACTCCGTTATCCATTCTCGGTATTTGCGGGTAATCTTTAAGACGACGTGAAACTCGTCCCATATCTTCAGGAACACAAATCCAGGAACCACCTCTCATTACTTTGTCAGTACTGGTCTCTGCTCCTGTAGGATTTGTCTGCGCTTCTTCAGTATAAGGTCCGTACCAGTCCTGGCACCACTCCCAGACATTTCCGCACATATCGTATATGCCGAGTTCATTAGGCTTTTTCTGTCCTACATCCTGAGCTCCAGTTACTTTGTCAGTGACGAACCAACCAACTTCGCTGGCATCGTCGCTTCCGCTGTAAAGATAGTTGTGAGAATGCTTTCCACCACGGGCTGCATATTCCCACTGGGCCTCTGTCGGTAGAGCAAATTTGAGTCCTGTCTTTTCGCATAACTTCTGGACAAACTGGTTTGCAAGATCCCAACTCAGGTTCTCCACACTTTTGTTGTCGCCTTTGAACATGCTCGGATTATTGCCCATAACAGCAATCCAGACCGCCTGTGTTACTTCATATTTTCCGATATAGTATGAATCCAATGTTACCGGATGGACTGGATATTCATAATCTTTTGCATAACCTTCATGTTCAGGTGTCGCTCCCATCTGGAATGTTCCACCTTCCACAAGGATGAAGTCCATTGTCAGATTATCTACTTTGACTGTAATCAGAGGCGGTTCTCCAGTGGTGAATGACAATTCTTCACCGTATGCAGTGCCTGCGCTGTTGGTCGCGTATGCCCTGTAATAATATGTAGTGCTCGCTTTAAGATTTTCCATTTTGCTCGTGAAACTTTCATTTCCGACACCGTCTTTGGTTATCGTAGGCAACTCTGTCGTAGGGTTCTTTTCGATGTCCCAGACAACACCTTTTTGCAGTATATCACCACCTCCGTTATCTGAGATTATACCTCCGCTTACGGCTGACTTGTCAGAAACTTCAGTGACTTCCACAGTTTTTATTGTCGGAACGGTCATGGTTTCCTCTTGCGGCTTGTCATCGCCACCTGCCGGAGTGTCAGGTTTTACATTATCATTGTCACAAGATACTGATGTAAGGCTGATGGCAACAAGACAACTCATTGCCTGATAGAAATAGTGTTTTTTCTTCATAAGGCTTGAATTTAAATTTTGGTTAAATATAGAGAAAAAACATAAGATTGTTATTATATCTTGAATAAGACTGGATTATTCAGCTTACATATAGGTTTTATACTGCATAAACGGTTTGTCTTTATACCTTTGTTCTATCCGTGAGGTGTTTTCATAACGCAAATTTAGTTGAGGGGCTGGCTTGTGAGAGGTCAGTCTCTTATTATTTCTCGCTTGTACTGCGGTTTGGTACATATAAACGATAAATTTGTACCGTATCATTTCGGAAACAGTATTAAACAGCAAAGATATGACAATAGAAGAAACATTGCAGATTGCGCTTGATGCGCACAAGGGTCAAAAGGATTTGGACGGAAAGCCTGCTATCCTGCACCCGATTGCAGTCGGTATCATGGGCAGCAATGATGCTGAAATCAAGGCAGGTTTCCTGCACGATGTCATCGAGGACTCGGATTTGACGATTGATGACCTCCGTAGCAAAGGTGTGGACGAAGAAGTGCTTGCGGTATTAGAACTCTTGACCCACGACAAGGAAACGGACTACTTCGAGTATGTGTACAGGATAGCCCATTCCGGTAACTATACTGCTATTCATACCAAAATCAATGATTTGAAGCACAATTTTGACCGTGGCAGGAGGTCATACAAGAGGGCAAAGGAACTTAACGACACTGAAAAGGCGGAACGCCTTTCCAAAATCAACGAGAAGCACCAAAAGGCATTGAACATTTTCGGGTATATACCTCTGTATGACGGACTGACATTCTGAACACACATACCATGAAAAGAAAAGAGGAAACCGTAATGAAGTCCCTTGGCTTCGAACAGGGGCACAGTCTTGATGACTACCTGACCAAGTACCGCTATCAGCGAGACGGTGGGCGTTCGAGGGATGCCGAGATATATGCTGAGGACTTTGATGATATCACTTTTCTTCAGGAATATGACAATTGGATGAACGACGGTCAGCCAACCCCTATCAGGAACGACCGTGACTTTTTAGACATACAGAAGAAGGTGTGGGGAAAGGTGCAACATCACATTCACTGTTGCTACTCCGTCGAGGAACTCATCAAGGAGGGCTATGGAAAAGAGGTAAGACTGTAGGTCATTATATACCGTTTATTGATTACTGTTGAGGATTGACCGCTGTGCACGGGCATTGCACTATTGCGGGCCAAAACCGGAGCAATTTCCCGATATTATACTCCCGGTCGTGAAATTATATCCGCAGGCAGTTGAAATCCCGCTACGTTCCTAAAAACCGACAAAAAGCCGAGAGGACATTGGCTCATTGTAATGACAGAGCGTTGAGTCACAACAAACAGGTAGCGAGGTGTCAATATGAGTACTGATGTAGGAATGTGGCAAATGTAGAATTTTTGCCGGATTTTTGACTTTCTTTTGCGATTTTTCGCGGAATAGTACTCCTTTAGTACACCCTGCTAAAATCAAAAAGCCTCATAATCAAGCGATTACGAGGCTATCTTTGTACCCGGAGCCGGGGTCGAACCGGCACATCCTTTCGGACATTGGTGTTTGAGACCAACGCGTCTACCGATTCCGCCATCCGGGCTGATGAGGAGTGGTAGCTCCCAATGTTTTGAGGATGCAAATTTAGTCGTTTTTCCGGGAACTGCAAAAAAATCTTCAATTCTTTTAAACAGCATACTAATATCCCGGTGTCTGGACCATTCCAGGATTCATGTTTGACTCCAGTTCAGATGTAGGGATAGGCATTGCGTAGTTGCGGTCTTTCCATACAATATTTGTCTTGGCTGCGCCCGGTCCTGATACTGTCTTGTAGAAGTCAGCTTCTTTCTGTCCTATTCTCAGGCGGCGTACATCCTCCCACCAGCGCATTTCACCGAACAGCTCAGCCCATCTCTCATAAAGAAGAGGGTCATTTGCAAGGTGATCTCCTTCAGGAGCTTTGGTCCTGTCCGTCAGGCTCTTGTAATCAACAGCCGATGCCTTGTCCACCGGAAAACCGTAGGCTCTGCGGTGTACTTTGTTCACATATTCAAGAGCTACGTCAGGCTGGCTGTCTTTCAGAAGTTCCGCATACATCAGGTATATGTCCGGAAGCCTTATGAAATAGATGTTGTATCCTGCTATGTTCCTTGTAGCATCAGCGAGGTGTCCGTCCAGAAAATTGTATTTTCTTACAGGCCATCCGTAGAACGTCTCCGGGTCATTTCCTGTGGTCGGACTCATCTCCCACCATTTCCCGAACTCTACCTGAGCCACTTTCCTGTGGGCATTGACCCCGCTTATAGTCATCTGTACCTCATCTATGAACGGCTGCAGCGCACACACGAAGAGCCTCGGGTCAGCCCACTTGGCATAGTCATATTCAGGCGTGCCGAGCTTGTCCCTGTATTCCTTTTGTTTGGCCAGATATTCTTCGGAAAGGTAATATTCCTTTTCTCCCTTTTCTCCGTCTTTTGAAAGCAGTACTCCGTTCTTTACGGAAAGAGGCGCAGGATCTGTGTATCCGAATCTTGCTATGTTCCGGTCGTGCATATATTGGTTGCCGTATGACATTGCAGTCCTTGTACCGTCAGGCGCTATGCAGAACGGAGGGTAATAAAGAGAAAGTGTAGAGCCTGTATTTGCGGGTCCGTACGCATTTCCTCCGGTAGGGTCAGCCTTGTTTCCCATTTCGTAGAAAGACTCGCTGTTGAACTCGTATTCGTCATATCCGTTGAACATCATCCTGTAACGCTCAAAAGGTTCCAGTGATTTTCCGCTTTCATTGATGCAGGCTTCCAGATAAGTCTTTGCAGATTCTTTGTTTCCTGCAAAGAAATGCGCCTTGGCCAGAAATGCTTTCACAGACCATACGCTTACCCTGTGGTTGTCAGTCTGGGTAATGAGCTTTTCAGCATCCTCAAGGTCAGCTATAATGGCTTTATAGCACTCTCCTGTTTTTTCTCTTGCCACATACATTTCCTCCAGAGATTTTGGGACCTTGTTTATAATGGCGATTCCCACACCTTCCATATCTGGTTCACCGTAGAGAGTAAGCATGTGCCATCTGTAGTAAGCCCTGAAAAACAGGCATTCAGCATAATAGTTGTCCAGCTTTTCCTTTTCACTTTCAGGAGCTGTCTTTCTATATACATCGATCTGCTCCATAACTGAGTTGGCATAATATACACCCATGGAAAGAGCAGTATAAGGGTCTGTCACCTTGTTGTTTCCGATTTTTACCTCGCCGGCCAGAATATCAATCCATCCCTGGTCTGTATGGAACTGAAGGTCAATGGTATGGTCGATACAGTACATCACATATCCTGCCCAGTAGTTTCCCATAAAGCACCAGTGGTGCTGTGCTCCATAGACGGAGTTGACCAGAAGATCGACATGTTCTATTTTGGTAGGGAATTTTCCCGGAGAAAGAGCATTGGGGTCGTCAATATCCAGATAATTCTTGCAGGATACGGCCGCAGTGATTACTGATACAGTTATTGCTGTCAGTCTGACTATATTTATCAATTTCTTCATTTTTCTAATTATTACAGTTCTTATATTTTACCTGGCAAAGGGCCATTGAGCGGTTTGAGTCTGGATTCTTGCTCAAAGGCACATCAGAAACTTATGTCCAGTCCAGCAGAAAACATCCTTGTCTGCGGATAAGTGCCTCCTGTGTAAAGTCCGTATGCGGTTTTCGATGAGTTTGCAAACTCAGGGTCAAGTCCTGAGAATTTGGTGACTGTGAACAGGTTACTTCCGGAAACATAGATCCTCAGCTTGTTCATTCCGATTTTTCTTGTCCACTTTCTCGGGAAAGTATATCCCAAGGTGATATTCTTGAGCTTGAAATAAGATCCGTCCTCTACCAGATAGTCAGAGTATCTCTGATAGTTGAAGTTGGGATCTTTGACTGAAGCGTTTCCGTTGTCAGGGTCTGTTCCCATAACTCGCGGACGGTCAGTAAGTCCGTTGCCAAGGAAGTAGGATGCCTTGAAGATTTCTGCTGTCGTGTTCGAACTTTCCTGAGAGCTCCTGTAATATGAAGAAGCAAGGTTCATTATGTCGTTTCCTGCCACTCCGGAGAAGAATGCAGAAAAATCTATTCCTTTGAAACCCAGTGTGATGCTGAATCCATACTGGATGTCCGGCCATGGATTTCCGATGAATGTACAGTCAGCGTCGTTGATAGTTCCGTCGCCGTTAAGATCTACGTATTTAAGGTCTCCCACTCCAGTGAGTCTCTGGTGGTAATAGTCATGTCCGTGAGCCTTGGCATTGGCGTTGAGGGCGTCAAGTTCCTCCTGTGACGAGATGAGTCCGTCTGTCTTCAGTCCCCAGAAACTGCTCACAGGCATTCCGTTTACAGTACGGCATGGCTTAGGTCCTGTGTTAGGGTGTCCTCCGCCTCCGTAGATATGAGCTGTCGGCAGACCAAGGTCTATTACCTTGTTTTTATTCTGTGATACATTTGCGCTTATCGAATAGTTGAAGTTTCCGATATTGTCACGGTAGCTGACCAGAAGTTCCCATCCTTTGTTGTCGATACGTCCGATGTTAACAGGCATTGTACTTGTGTTTGACAGGGACGGCATCTGTGTGATTCCTGAAGAGTTCGGGGTAGGGAGGGCATAAATCATATTTCTGGTAATCCTCTGATAGTAGTCGAAGGAAATCGCCAGTCTGTGGCGGAACATTTCTATATCGATACCAGCGTCAGTGTTATAGATTGATTCCCATTTGATATCTTCGTTCACTACCTTAATGTTGTTGTATCCTCCCACTGCTGCCGAGCCGTCAAAAGAATGCTGTGTGACGTTCTGGAATGCTGCCATATAGGCAAAACTTGCCAGTGCCTGGTCATTTCCAAGGATACCCCAGCTGACCCTCGGCTTTACCAGATTAAGCCAGTCCTGCTCCCAGTTCCTGAAGAACGGTTCTTCGGAGATTTTCCATCCGAACGAAACGGAAGGGAAGTTTCCCCATCTGTTTTTCGGGCTGAATTTAGGCGAGCCGTCACGTCTGAAATTTACAGTCAGAAGGTAACGGTTGTCGAAAGAGTAGTTGAGTCTTCCGAAAATAGACATGAACCTGTCAGTGCTCAGCGTTCCTGAAGCAGTCTTGTTTTTGTTTGTTGACAGGTTGAATGACAGCGGGTTGTCGATAGGAAAGTCATTCGCAGTAGCGGAAAGGTTTGAGTATTGCGCGTTCTTGGCTTCGTATCCCACCATTATCCTGAAGTCATGCTTTCCGAACAGACCGCCGTATGAAAGTGTCGAAGTGAAAGTATATTCTTCATTATAAGCAAGAGACTTTGTGTAGCTGTCCTTTGAAGGCGAGCGTCCGAGTTTGTTGGCCTCCACGTAGTTGTCATCGTATCCTCCGCCAAGTCTTGCTGCTCCTGTTACATTGAGTTCCAGGCCTTTCACTATCTTCCAGTTGACATACAGGTCTGCATTTCCGAGTATGTCGGAAGACTTGTAATGGTTCATTTTGATTATGGCGTAAGGGTTGGAGCCTGAAAAGTCTATACCTTCCGGTATGGCTGCAAATCCGCCGTCCTTGTTGTATATGTTCATATATGGGATTGATACCCAAGGGAATGACTCTGTGTAAGGGTTGCTGCGAAGTCTTGCGAAATAGATTCTTGTACCTACTGTGACATTATCGACTACAGCATAATCTACATTCAGCCGTGCGGAAATCCTTTCCCAGTAGCTGTCTATCTGGGTTCCGTTTTCCCTGTCATATGCCCCGGCAAGGTAGTATCTGAATTTTTTGCTTCCTCCAGTAAGAGAAATGTTGTAGCTCTGTTCTATTCCGGTCCTGTAGAGTTCGTCAGTCCAGTTGGTGTTTGGCAGAGATGCCGGGTCGCTCCATATCGGATAATTCTCTCCCATAGCCTGCTTTACTCTTATATAATCAGCAGTTCCCAGCAGCTCATAGTTGTCAGCCAGCTGTCTGAATCCTACCCTTGCGCTGAAAGAGAGTTCAGGTTTTGCATTGTAGCTTCCTTTTTTGGTAGTTATCAGGACTACTCCTCCTGCAGCGCGGGAACCATAGATGGCTGCTGCACTGGCATCTTTGATGACCTCGATGGACTCAATGTCTGCAAGGTTGTAGTTAGTGCTGTTTCCTACTGCCACTCCGTCTATTATGAATAACGGATTAAGGCCGTTGATTGATCCTACACCTCTGATTACTATGTCTGATCCGCTGCCCGGCTTGCCGTCAGTCTTTGAAACCATCACACCTGCCACTTTTCCCTGAAGAGCTTCCGCTACTGACTTTGCAGGTATGTCCTTGATATCTTCAGATGAAACTGATGCGATAGATCCGGTAAGGTCAGATTTCCTTTCAGTTCCGTATCCGACCACTACCACATCTTTTAGCAACTCCGTATTTTCAGTCATTATTATATTGACCTTCTCTTTGTTCCTTACAGGAATTTTCATGTCCTTGAAGCCTATATATGAAACGAGAAGTATCGAGTTGTCGGGAGCCTGGATACTGAAGTTTCCGTCAATGTCAGTAATAGTCGCACCGGAAATAGGCTGGCCTTTTACCAATATGCTTGCTCCTGCAAGCGGATTGCCAAGGTCATCTGTTACGGTTCCTGAAACAGTGTGCATCACATCTGTCTGTGCGTATGCCAGGAAAGAAACCGCTGCCGTAAAAACCGAGATGGCAGCGGAGCAGAAAACTTTTCTTAAAATGTTTCTGAGTGTGTTTTTGCCTTTTGTGTTCATTGCATTTTCGTTGAATACAGCCGGCAAAATTATGCTGAGAAAGTTTCCCCTGCAAAAGGAAAGTTTTCATTTTGTCAGAATATGGTTATTGATAATCAAATGGTTACAATCTTGATTAGCTGAAAGTTTTACTTTTGGGATGGAATGTTGCCCTCAATCCTGCCCATAAGCCCTCGAAGGTATATGTCAATATTGGTTTCCTTCGGACCCAAGCCGAGTTTCTTTCTTAAGGAACTGTTGAGCTTGTAATATTTGCTTGCACACATGATATTGCCTATCTCCTTGCCTTTATATCCCATGCAGTACAGACTGCAGTAGCCGATTTCCCAAATGCTGAGACCGCACTTCTTGAGATGCTCGGCGACTTCAGGATGCCTTATGGAAAATATCAGGCCGAGGGTATTCATATACGTTTCCTTATCCATAGCGATTGACTCTATGAGTCCGGCAGCCTTTGCAGGAGAATAATTGTTTTTGTCGAAAAGGAGGGTTGCAATGAGTTCATCCAGAACTGAAACCCTGCTTTCGAGCAGTTTTCTTATAGGCTCGTCAATCATTACGCAGTGACTGACCATTTCCGAAAGCATTTCTTTTTCAGCCACGGCGGAATTGTACATTTCTTCCAGCTTCTTGGTTTTCATACTCTGCTTTCTGTATTTTCTCCTTAACAGGAAGAAGAGAGCCAGGCCAGCAGTGCTAAGAAGCGAGAATGTAATTATCAATATAGCTCTTCCGGACTTCATTTTATGCAGTTTGACCTGCTTGTCGTAACGTTCTTCGACATGTTGGACACTTTCCTGGATTTTGTCCAGATAGATAGAGTCTTTCAGCGCAACGTGTTTTCTGTATGCAGTATAGGCCTGTCTGTAGAGACCAAGCGAGTCATAAAGGTTGGCAAGTCTCTGATAGAACATTGAACTGTTTCTGCTTCCGCTCTGTATTTCTGCGTACTTCGACAGATAGACCATCGCAGAGTCCATATATCCTCCCTGTAGATATATGTCTGAAATAAGCAGAAGTTTTTTAGAGTCGGAAGGTGATTCCATTTTCTGTATTTCCCGGTTCAGTGCAGCCTTTATTACATCGAAGTCATTGTCACTGTCCAGTTTTCCCTTTGCTCTGAAATATCGTATCTTGTCAGTTTCAGACGCATTTTCCCAATACAGGTCTATAGCGTCAAGGCATTTCTCGGCATTGTTTCTGTCGCCAAGTTCGATATAGCATCTGGCAGAGCGCAAAGTGGATTCCACGAAGTCAACCATATTGCCTGCCTGGAAGAACATCCTTCCTGCTTCTGTATAGCACTCCAGTGCATCCTTATAGGCAAAGGCATATTCATAAAGTCTGGCTTTTGAAAAATTAACTTTTCCTTCCAGCATCGGGTCATCCACTTTTATTGCGTGTTTCCCTGCCTTCACGAAGCAAAGCATTGCCATGTTTTCATTTCCGGCTATGTCGTGGGCCTTGCCGCAATAATAATATGAAAGGACTTTCTGCTTTTCCGAACCGCGTTTTGAGGAGTAGTATCGTGTAGCGATGCCGATCAGGCTGTCATTCAGTTCTTTCAGTCCTGAAAGGTCGGAAGCGGCAGAGTATAGCAGTGCAAAGTCAGCCTGCATTTTATCAGAGTCCAGATAGCTTCTGTCGATTTTTTCAAGAATGTGGAATACGCTGTCAGGATGTGCATACAGATTTTTTTCAGCACTGGCCAGTATCTGTTCTGTCCTGTCGATTCTGCAGCAGGATGCGGCCAGAGAGGCTGCTGCCGCTATACATATAGAAAGAAAATATGCTCTTTTCATTATCCTTGTCATGAATTTTCCGGAACAAGATTTCCTGAAGCATCTCCGTTATGCAAGTTTCTCGCCAATCGCCTGCACACGGACATGATTTTGTTTTTAACATAAAATGCCATATATTTGCATCCGCATCTCTTCAGGGCAGGGTGAAATTCCCGACCGGCGGTAAAGTCCGCGAGCCTCTGAAAGGACATTGAAAGTCCCGAGGAAGGTTGAACCGTTGAAACTACGGTACCGACAGTAGAGCTGGGCAGTCAGCTGAAAGTCTGGATGGAAGAAGACAGAGCAGAATGTATTTCCGGATAAGCGCAGCATAAATGTTGTGTTCCGGAGTTATAGATATGTGTGTTTATTTCTATGTGTGCCTTGAATTGTATGCTGTAAAGCAACGGTTTAAGGTTTTTTTATATGAAATCAGCACATATTGTATCACTAATAGTTTTTCTGGGCTGTATAATGTTTCTGCCTGCTCTGGCAGCCGCTCCGGAGAAAATACCTTTTAATATTGCTTCCGGTTCTCAGGACTTCTCTCCTGCAGATTCATTGTTCTGGAAAGGTGACAGTCTGACAATCAGGGAAATAACAGTGTCAGCCTCTTTCGAAAATCCCAAAAGTTCTCCACTGCGGCTCAGTACTGTATCTTCGGACATGATAAAGGAAGCAGCTTCAGCCCGGACTTATCCTGAACTTCTCAAATCTGTTCCTGGGCTTTATGCCACTTCGGAATCAGGCAGTTATGGTGATGCCCGTCTGAATATCAGAGGTTTCCGGCAGGAAAACATTGCAATTCTTCTTAATGGGGTCCCCATTTCAGGACTTACTTCCGGTTCTATGTACTGGAACAACTGGATGGGACTGGCAGATGCTACTTATGCCATTCAGGTCCAGAAAGGGGTGGGGTCTTCAATGCTTTCAGACAGTTCGGTCGGAGGTTCTGTCAATATAATGACTTCCGCACCTTCGGAAAATATGGAAGCGGAAGCCGGATTCAGCGGTTCGGCTTTCGGAACTTTCAAGGGATATATCTCATACAGCAGCGGTATCCTTCCCCGCGGCTGGGCATTCAGCCTTATGGCATCCTATGTCGGAGGAAAAGGTTATGTCGATAGGACAAATGTAGATTCTTATGCATATATGTTCAGTCTGAGCAAGATATTGGGAAAATACAATACGCTGGTTTTCACTTCTTTGGGTTCTCCTGAAAAGCATGAGCAGCGCTCCGCCAGACTCAGTGCGGAAGAAGTGGCCGTATACGGTCTGAAATATAACAAGAACTGGGGATGGAGGGACGGAAAACCTTATAATCTTAACAAGAACAATTATTTCAAGCCATATTTTCTCCTTCAGCATCTTTACCGGAAAAACAAGGTGTCAATGACCAACTCGCTCTACCTTGCCATAGGAGACGGGGGCGGACGCTGGAGCGAATCCAAAGGGACTCCAATATCTTCATTCAGGACTGCTGACGGACAGGTGGACTGGACATCGGCACTGGAGTCAAATGAGTGGATATCTCCTGAGGGGCCTTCTGCAATGAATGTGCTTTCTGACTTCAGGGCCGGTCATACACAGGCCGGAGCTGTGGTTTCCGCAGCGGTTGATGTGAGGAAGGGATGGAATATCGGAGCCGGAATGCATTACCAGTATTATTCCACTTGGGAGCATGAAGTGATAACAGACTTGCTGGGGGCTGATTTCTGGTATGAGGACTATGCTTCAAAGTCTCTTGCCGGAACGGCCGGACGCAATCCTGTAAAAAGAGTCGGAGACAGGGTAAGGACAGACAATGGCCGGACCATTCATCATGGAACTCTTTATGTTTCCGCTTCTTATGCATCTGAAAAACTCAATGCAAATCTCGGTCTTTCCGTTTTCGGAAGTATGAACCGCAGGTGGGATAGCTACAATTATTATGGCGGAGATATAAGAAGCGACGGGGTTTCAGGGGCAGGATTCAGTGCAAAAGGAGGCCTGCTGTACAAGCCGTCTGCCGGTCACAGCATCTATCTTAACGGTGGATATTACAGCAGAATGCCTTATTTCGGAACATTTTTCGCTTCAGGAAACAATGAGCCGTCAAAAGACGTACGCAACGAGCGGAATATCCTGGGAGAGCTGGGTTACAGATATGTTTACAACAGAGGAGGAGTGGAACTTACCGCATATGCGGCATATTGGAAAAACCGTACTCTTATGTCCAACCCTTACAAGCCAAAGGAAGAAGATGAAAGCAGATTTATGATTACCGGACTGGATGCTTTCCATTACGGCGCTGAACTTGAAGCCTTTCATAATTTTACCAGGTGGTTCCGCCTTTCAGCCTGGGCCTCTATTGGAGACTGGCGTTGGAAGAACAATGTAAGTGCCACAATATACGATGATTATACATCGCAGCCGATAGAAACAGTCAATGTATATTGTGACGGTCTGCCTGTAGGAGACGCTCCTCAGACGCAGGTCGGAGCATCAGCTAAGTTCAGCTTGCCTGCCGGATTCGGTATATCTGCTTCCTGGAGGTTCAATGACAGGATGTATGCCGATTTTGATCCTGCAGACAGGACCTCGGCAGATGATATGGCAGCTTCATACCGTATTCCGTCATATCATCTGCTGGATATGACGGCTGACTGGAAACATTCTTTCAGAAAGGGTTTTTCTTTGTCAGTCTTTGCTGCAGTATCCAATCTGTTGGATACTATGTATATAGAGCGCGGAAAAGACGGTACTTCACATGATTTGGAGTCATTCCGCGGATTCTGGGGATTCGGGCGAAGTTTTTCGTTCGGTCTGCGGATGGCTTTCGGGAAATAATGAGTATCTTTGCAAGTTATCATATAATCGTAAAAAATGACAGAAAAGAATATATTGGATGACATCACCGAAAAAGAGTATGAGCACGGCTTTGTCACTGACGTGGAGCAGGAGTTCATACCTAAGGGATTGAATGAAGATGTCATAA
Organism: uncultured Bacteroidales bacterium; assembly: GCA_900546395.1. Taxonomy (GTDB): domain Bacteria; phylum Bacteroidota; class Bacteroidia; order Bacteroidales; family UBA932; genus Cryptobacteroides. Next base: position 14,175 of record URDD01000008.1, read on the forward strand.
GGCTGATTTCAGCCAAAAAGAACGAGCCTCAGTGGCTCCTTGATTTCCGCCTTGATGCATTTCGCAGATGGCAGAAAATGAAAATGCCCAAATGGGTCCATCTTGATATTCCTGAGATAGATTTCCAGGATATAATATATTACGCAGCACCTAAGAAGGACAGTGACAGGCCGAAGGAAATAGACCCCGAACTGGAGCAGACTTTCGAGAAACTGGGTATTCCAATCCACGAGAGGGCTGCGCTTGCAGGGGTGGCGGTAGATGCCGTATTTGACTCTGTATCAGTAAAGACTACATTCAGGGAGGCTCTTTCTGAAAAAGGCATTATATTCTGTTCCTTCTCAGAAGCCGTTCAGGACCATCCTGACCTGGTAAGAAAATACCTGGCTTCGGTAGTTCCGGTTGGTGACAATTATTTTGCGGCTCTCAACTCGGCAGTGTTCAGTGACGGATCCTTCTGTTATATTCCAAAGGGAGTCCGTTGTCCTATGGAGCTTTCAAGCTACTTCAGAATCAACGCCCGTGGAACAGGACAGTTTGAGAGGACGCTCATAGTCGCTGACGAAGGTTCGTATGTAAGCTATATGGAAGGGTGCACTGCTCCGATGAGGGATGAAAACCAGTTGCATGCGGCGGTAGTGGAGATTGTTGTCGAGAAAGATGCCGATGTGAAGTATTCTACAGTACAGAACTGGTATCCCGGTGATGCTCAGGGACGTGGAGGTATCTTCAACTTCGTGACAAAGAGAGGTATATGCAAGGGAGAAGGCAGCCATTTGTCCTGGACTCAGGTCGAGACGGGGTCTGCCATTACCTGGAAATATCCAAGTACAATATTGAAGGGAGATAATTCTTCCTCTGAGTTTTATTCAGTAGCTGTCACCAACAATTTCCAGCAGGCTGATACTGGAACAAAAATGATTCATGCCGGGCGGAATACGAAAAGCCGTATTGTAAGTAAAGGCATTTCAGCAGGACACAGCCAGAACAGTTACAGGGGACTTGTCAAAATGCTTCCTGGTGCTGACAATGCAAGGAACTTTTCCCAGTGCGACAGTCTTCTTATAGGTGACAGGTGCGGTGCCCATACATTCCCGTTTATAGAGAATGCAAATGATTCTGCAGTAGTGGAGCATGAGGCTACCACTTCAAAGATAAGTGAGGACCAGCTTTTCTACTGTAACCAGAGGGGAATAGGACCGGAAGATGCAGTCGGACTGATTGTGAACGGGTATGCAAAAGAGGTGCTGTCGAAACTTCCTATGGAGTTTGCTGTCGAAGCGCAGAAACTTCTGCAGGTGTCGCTTGAAGGGTCGGTAGGTTAACGGAAGAAGGCAGGGCTCTTCCTTTTTATGGATAAATATTTGATTTTAGATGACTGATTTTCTGAATTATACATTGTTTACTATCGGGTCTGACATGCCGGTGCTCCTTATAGATGTCATTACATCTGTTTTAGGACTTACCTGTGTGTTTATGGCCGGAAGAAACAATAAATATAACTTTTGGGTAGGGTATTTCTATACCTTCGCCCTTTTTCTGATGTTCTGGAACAAGCATCTGTACGCATCGCTGCTTCTTCAGCCAATATCATTGGGTATCAATCTTCTGGGACATTACAGGTGGACTCATCCCCGTAAGGATGAAGAGAGTTCTCAGGATAGCGGGGCATTGAAGGTCACTATGCTTACATGGCCTCAGAGGATTATGTCCGTGGTATCTGTGTTCATTTTGGCGGGAATTTGGGGATGGCTTTTGAGCCAGCTGGGCAATAAATGGTTCCCTGAAGCTTTCCCTTCTGATCCTATTCCATATCTGGATGCTTGCGTGACTGTCCTGATTCTTGTGGCACAGCTGCTTGCGGCACTGAAAAAGTGGGACTGCTGGATAGCATGGTTGTTGGTAAATATAACGCAGATGGCTCTGCATATTTCTGTGGGCCACGTATTTATGCCTATAGTTTCCGGGCTTTACCTGATTAACGGAGCTGTGTCTCTTTTCAACTGGTACCGCCTGTACAGAAAGGCAGCATAATTTTTTAGGAAAAAACAGAAAAACATATAGAGATATGTCAAACAACGATATATTGTTGAAAATAGAGGGTCTCAAGGCCCGTGTTGAGGAAAAGGAAATCCTCAAAGGTGTTGACCTTGAAATAAGGAAAGGAGAGATTCATGCTGTGATGGGACCGAACGGTGCAGGAAAGAGCACTCTTTCTGCGGTTCTGGCAGGCAAGCCTAATTTTACTGTGACAGATGGTTCTGTAATGTTTATGGGAAAGGATCTCTTGAAAATGTCTCCTGAGGAGCGTTCATGGGCAGGTATTTTCCTTTCGTTCCAGTATCCTGTGGAAATTCCCGGTGTGTCCATCACCAATTTCATGAAGACGGCTGTAAATTCGCGCCGTCAGGCAGATGGGCTGGAGCCTCTCAAAGCAGCAGAGTTCCTGAAGCTTATGAAGGAAAAGATGGCTTTTGTGCAGATGAAGCAGGAGTTCGCAAAAAGGGAAGTGAATGTGGGGTTTTCCGGAGGAGAGAAGAAGCGTAATGAAATATTCCAGATGGCTATGCTTGACCCGGTACTGTCTATTCTTGATGAGACGGACAGCGGACTGGACGTGGATGCATTGAGGATAGTTGCACAGGGTGTCAACACTCTCCATACGCCTCAGAAGGCTTCCATAATCATCACACATTATCAGAGGTTATTGGAATATATAGTTCCTGATGTGGTCCATGTCCTGAAAGACGGTCGAATCGTCAAGACAGCCGGAAAGGAACTTGTAGCGGAAATAGAGGAGAAGGGATATGACAGTATCAACTGATAACTTGAGGGCTGCTCAGGAGACTGTAGTAGTCGGTCGTGGCGAAAAGTTCGGAAAGACGCTTGTTCTTGATGCTGGAAATTCCGTTGACAGCTGCCTGCATATAGTCATGGAGGAAGATTCTCTTCTGGACCTTTCTGTTATAGTATTGCCTGGAGCGAACTGCACGGCTGATTTTAAAGTTGATATGGAGGGCTCTGGGGCAGAGGCTTTCATATCCGGAATATACCTTTGTTCTTCAGATGAGAAAGTAAACATCCGTACTGAAGTCAACCATAAAGTGCATCACTGTATTTCGCGCCAGTTATTCAAAGGTATAGCCGGAGGTACTGCAAGAACAGATTTCTACGGAAAGATAGTAGTTGCCCAGGATGCCCAGAAGACAGAGGCATATCAGGAAAACCACAACCTGATTATTTCCAGGACAGCCAGGATGGATACCAAGCCGCAGCTTGAAATCTATGCTGATGATGTAAAATGTACGCACGGAGCGACTATCGGAAGACTCAATGAAGAGGAGCAGTTTTATATGCGCTCCCGCGGTATTCCGGAAAATGAGGCCAGAATCCTGCAGATGATTTCGTTCATCTCTCCTGTTATTTCACATATTCCTGATGAAGAAGTACGGGGGCGTCTGGCATCAATCGCGGAGGATGCCGTGCGTAATATGACCAAGTGAATGTAACTATGATTTCATACCCTAACGTCAAGATAAATCTCGGACTCAATGTTTTGAGAAAGCGGCAGGATGGTTTTCATGATCTGGAAACCCTGTTTCTTCCTTGTCATGCTTTGAATGATGTGCTGGAGATAGTGTCAGGAGATGACTACAGCAGGACTTCTTCCTGTCTTTTCAGCAAATACGGTCCTGCCGGGGATACTTATGGGGAGGATGCAAGTTATGAACTTTTGCAGGGCTTGTCTGAAGATGGCAAACTTATGATCACAATAGCCCGGAAAGGCGGTGTGGACTGGAATCCTCTTCAGGATTTGTGTGCGAAAGCCTACAAGGAGCTTGATGCAGATTTTGATTTGCCTCCGGTGAAAATTTTCCTTGAGAAACTTTCTCCGGTAGGAGCCGGTCTCGGAGGCGGTTCTTCTGATGCTGCCTTTGCCGTCAGGATGCTTAATGAGATGTTTTCACTTTCGCTTTCAGATGAAAAAATGGCCGGCTACGCTTCCCGTCTTGGGAGTGACTGCGCATTTTTCATTTACGGACAGCCTATGTTCGGAGAGGGCAGGGGAGAAGTGCTTTCAAGTTTTTTCCCTGAAGGACTCTCATTCGAAACAGTGGAAAAATCAGATTATATTGTTGCAGCAGATGACAGACGTTATGAGTTGAAGGTAATAGTCCCTGAAGGAGTGGCAGTTTCTACGGCAGATGCTTACAGAGGTATAGTGCCTTCTGTCCCTTCGGTGCCTCTTAAGGAAGTTCTGTCCCGTCCTGTTGGAGAATGGAAAGACCTGCTTGTAAACGATTTTGAGAAAACGGTCTTTCAGAAGTATCCTATGCTGGAAAAAATGAAATCTTCGCTTTACGAGGCTGGTGCTGTCTATGCATCAATGTCGGGAAGCGGATCTGCCTTTTTTGCTCTGTTTGAGGTATGATATTATGGGTCAGAAGATTGTGCCTTTTGGTATAAGAGTGTAAAAAAGAGAAAAAACATAAAGAAACAGAAAACTGTGGTGAAGTTCCGGTATCTGAGGCGAGATATTTCGGGACTTCATCTTTTTATATTTCCTTTGTTCCTGTCAAGTCCCGGATAAGGCCGGGATCTAAAGTTCTTTTAAACAGGAGATTATTATGGGAAGATTGGAAAAAGTCTTGGGCCTTATGTCGGCCTTTTCGGCTTCGGTGATGTTGATGACGATGTGTGTGAAGGGTGAGGGAATTTTAGGAGAACAGCCATCTCCTGATTCTCAGGTAGAAGATCCTGAGCCTCCGGTGAAGGTCAGGGATACTCTTTATGTTACTGGTGTAGAATATCCTGATGGGTATGACTGGTATCAAGATAGTGAATATGGTGAGGTGAGATGTTTTATTTTCCTGGAGAAGGAAGGAAAGAAGATATTGCGTGTCCCGGTAGGGTATGAATATGAGACTGCTTCCGACGTTGATATGCACAGATGTTTTGACGGGCACTTATATACAGACTATTCATCTGATACGGAAACAGTTTTCAAAAAGGATGGAAAGGAAATCTTCCGGTATTCAGGAAGGGAGATGATAGTTTCGTTTTACGTAACTGAAGGTAATGTTTATACTCTTGGAACTTCACGTTCGGGTGAGCAGGGACTGACTTTGCGCATAAACGGGCAGAAGGAAGCTTTTTATGAAACGGGAGTATTGCTTTCTGGTTTTCATGAAGGGAAAGAAGGTGTGTCATTTGCTTTTGCTTGTGAATCATCAGATTCAGTCTCAGGTTATGAATATTATTTCTATAGCGGTGGCAGTCTTGTGAAATTTGCGGCAGAGCCTGATGTACTCAGGGTCTTGGATGCATGCATGGATGGAGGAAAACTTTATTATGTAGCGGAGTGTCAAGGTATCTCAGGTCCTGAGTATTATTGTTTCTGTGGAAGCGAGTCATTTAGGCTTGGTATCAGAGGATGCGACTATGTTGAATATGCACGTTTGATGCTTTCTGAGTCTTCAGTTAATGTGGCATTAGTGTGCTGTAACAGTTCAGAAGGGACAAGGCAGTATGCTGTCTGTGACGCCGATGGCTTCAAGTATGGTTTTAGTAAAGGGACTGTCCCTTGGTTTTCAATGATTTCAGGCTCTTCTCTTTATGATGTTGTCAATACTTCAGAATCTGCATTTCCGGAGATGATTGTATGTCTTGACGGAGAACAGGAATATTCGTTCGGAAGAAACAGGAGTATAATTGCTTCAGAGCCTGCAGTTGTTGTCCGCGGTCGATTGTATTTTGCATTTTCCGGTTCTGTATGGCCAAGGAGACCATATATGTCTGTTGACGGGAAATATGAGGACGGTGGTTTCAACGGGTATTATTCAAGTGTAACTGTATGGTGATTTTGCTGTTATGAGGATCTTGAATATTGCGCTTCTGTCCAGTGTATGCATTTTGTTTTCCTGTACAGTACAGGAAGTCCTTTCTGTTGAAGATGTGATGCATGGGAATACTGGCTTAGAAGAAGATTCTGGAGCAGGAGGAAGTGAAGTAGGTAAAAGTGTAGTCTATGTTACTGGTGTTGAGTACCCTTCGTATTATGACTGGACATCTTCTGCAGGAAGGGATGAAGAGGAGGAGGCTTTGATTTTCCTTATGGCAGATGGGATGAGAATATCGGATTTTCTGGCAGGTAGGAAGCATGGAGTTTATACTGATCCCAGGCGTCACAGATTTGTAAGTGGACATATTTATTCTGATTTCAATACAGCAGGTAGAACTCTTGTGAAAAGGGATGGGGAATTACTGTTCAGTTATGATATTGAGGAAACAGTTATTTCTTGGGCTGTAAGGGACGGTGAAGTTTATACACTTGCCAGAAGAGGCGGAAAAGGAGCGTATTTCAGGAAAAATGGTGTGCTTCATTATGAAAGTCAGGATGCCGGCATACTCTCATGTTTATATGATGATGGGGCAGGAGTGGGCTTCTGTACGGGTAAAAATAGAAAAAAGAGGTGTACCATTGATATTTATTCTGATGGGAAAGTGATGGAGTATGTTTGTCCGGAAGGTTTTGACAGTGTCCTGGTGGCGGAGCAGATTGGCGGGGAACTGGTCTATGTGGGATATTCTTCTGATACTGATGAATATATGCTTTCCTGTGGAAATAGGACTGTTGTGCTGGAAAGGTATTTGTACGACTATATTTCAAGATTCCGTATCCTGCGTGGCAAGAATCGTATTTTTGTTTATGGAGAGCTGTCTGATAAAAATGATAATCTTTGTTCACCTGCCGTGTGGACTGCTGATGGTCTTTATTTGGATTTTTCAGTATATGACAAATGTTTTTCCATTTGTGCTGATGCAGATACTTTATATAGCTTTGTCGGTGTGCAGCAGTATCCGCAAGGCATGCATGCTTATAAAGACAGTACTGAACTCTTTGATTGCGGTTCCTGGATATCAGTGCGTTCGGACAGGTCTTCTGCAGTGTCCGATGGAAAGTTGTATTTCATATATGAAAAAAGCCGTTCTTATCTGCGCCCTTGTCTTTCTGTAGATGGGGACGAGACTCAGTACGGCTTCAATGGTTTCTTTTCCGGTATTTCGGTCTGGCAGCCAGCATCTCAGTAAAACGATATGTTCAAGAGGAACTGATTTACTACTCCCACCATATTGTACGCGATAAATCAGGATTTACGTCAATATGTACTCTGAGAGTGTCTTCCGGTAAAAGTTCTTCTATGTTTTCGGGCCATTCCATAAGGCAAAGGTTTCCACTGTATATGTAGTCTTCAAATCCGATGTCAATAGCTTCTGAGAGTTTGTTTATTCTGTAGAAGTCAAAATGATATACTGTTTCACCATTTGCCGTGAGATACTCGTTGACAATTGTGAATGTTGGTGAGCAGACAGAGTCGGTGACTCCTAGTTTTTTGCAAATTGCAGTCGTGAGAGTAGTCTTTCCTGCTCCCATAGGCGCAAAAAACGCTATTAGTTTGTGTCCTTCTGTCTGTCTTAGAAAATCTGCGGCTGCCTCTTCAAGGCAGCCGAGATTATTGATTGTTATTTCGTGTCTCATTTTACGTAACTTGTGAGTATCTGAAGTTTGCTGTCTGATGGTGTGAATGTCACGCCTTTGCAATCAGCAGGAATCAGAACTGTCTCTCCTTGTCTGAGAGTTTCTGTATGTCCTTCAGCATCTTCAAGTTTTCCTTCACCTGCTATGCAGATAACTATAAGAAAAGAATCAAGGCTGCTAAGGTCTTTGCATACAGACTTGTCCATGTCATAGAGTGATGTGGTGAAGTAGTCGCAATCTACGAGAATGTTTTCTGCGTTTTTCTCTTTGCCGTATTCAGTCCTGTAGTCAGGGAATACCGTATAGTCGATAGCTGCCTTTGCAAGTTCTGTGTGAAGTTCACGTGGTTTGCCATCCAGTCCTACTCTTCCAAAATCATAGATTCTGTATGTTATGTTGGATGTCTGCTGGATTTCGGCTATGAATGAGCCTGATCCGATGCTGTGTATTCTTCCTGCAGGGAGGTAGAATACATCGCCTGCTTTGACCTTATAGTCGTGGAGTACATCTGTAATAGTATTGTCGTTGACTTTACTCTCATACTCTTCAGGTGTAATCTGCTCTGTAAGGCCTGACATAAGGTGAGCGTCTTTGTCAGCTTCCACGACATACCACATTTCGGTTTTACCCTTTGAGCCGTTATGCCTTTCTGCTGCGAGACGGTCGTCTGGGTGAACCTGGATTGAAAGGTCTTGTTTTGCATCGATGAATTTGATCAGAAGCGGAAATTCATCACCAGTCTTTGCATAGTTCTTTTCTCCGATAAGAATGCCCTTGTATTCCTTAACAAGTTCAGTTATGGTTTTTCCGGCAAATTCACCGTTTGCTACAATAGATTCATCGCCTTTTACTCCGGAGAGTTCCCAGCTTTCACCTATGTTTTTCTGTTCTGTGGTTATGCCTTTGAAAGGCGCTATCTTTTCTCCGCCCCATACGACGGTCTTGAGTATTGGTCTGAATTTAAGAGGATACATACCTTTTTTATTTAAATTTCGTTTTACACTGACTGTGCCTGTACTTGGCTGTTTATTTAATTTTATCCAGCTGGTTGAGGGCAAACGTATATGCTCCTGTAGAAATGGCTTTGCTTGCTCCCAGTTTTGAAATGGCTACGCCTATACGTTTCTGCGGGTCATATTCTACTTCCATGTCTGTGCCATAGACTTTGAGCGTCCTTTGTTCACCTTTCAGGAAAGCCTGGAATTCGTCCGGGTTGTCCAAATCATAGACTTTCATCTGTACCCTGTCCAGTTCTTCTCCTGAGAAAGTGTGCATTTTGCTTCTGAGGCTTCTGAGTAGTCCCGGCATGATATATTTTTTCGCTGCAGTGATTCCTCCGCCAATAACGATAAGTCCGTCTATCAGTGTTACTGCTGTAGCCATTGCGTCTCCAGCGACTTCACCCATCTTTTCAAATGCCTGTATTGCTGCTTCCTTGTTTCCAGGGCGTTTGCCTTCTGCTATATCGAAGATGTCTTTAGGCTCGAGACCGTGATTCTGTTCTCCTGAGATATCAGCATACACTCTCTTGATTGCCCTTACTGCAACTCCTTCCTCTACAATTACATCGTGAGAGTCTTTGTGAGGAATGCAAAATGTTTCCACGCAGGCGTTGTCACCTCGGTTAAGCTCGTTTCCTATTACGGTTCCTATTCCGAAACCAGTTCCGAAGGTGTAGCCTATAAGATTTTTGTATCTTTTTGCAGAACCTGCTTCTTTAAGTTTTGCATTGACTTCAGGAAGCAGTCCGCCTAGAGCTTCTCCGTACGCGAAGAGGTCTCCGTCATTGTTAATATATACTGGAATTCCGAATTTATGACTGAGGTACGGTCCTAAAGCGACTCCATTGCGGAATGACGGGAAATTAGGCAGAAATCCTCCGATTATGCCGTTAGGGTAGTCAGCCGGTCCTGGAAAAGCAAAACTGATTGCCGCTGGTTTTGCATCAAGTTTTTCTATTATAGCATTGAAGCCTTTGACCATTGTACCAAGGCACATATCCAAATCGTCTGCATTTGAAGGGAGGGTAATCTGGTCAACAATTGAATGTCCGCCCCTCATAGCTCCGAATACCATATTTGTGCCTCCTGCATCAAGAGTAAGCACAATACGAGAGTCATTAGTATATTCAGTCATATTATATTGGATTTTATTTTAATAAATTAATTTACAAATATACTTTAAATTTCTAAAACGGTTGCAGATTTTTCTTTTCGGTCTGTTTTTTCTGACTTTTTTGTTTATATTAATGGGTATCATAGAAAATACCGCCTATATTTGCAAGGAATAACAGAATATGGATAAAAGAGAAATTACGGTTTCATATGCTGGGACTGTTATCAGTAAGATTTATGTAGAAAACAGCCTGGACAGACTTTCCGAATGTATGGGCGTGTCGGACACTGTATTTTTTGTGTATGACAGAAATGCACAGAAAATAGCGGAGGAGGTAATGGCGGTCGTGAAAGTTAATTCGGCCATGGCTCTTGATGTTTCGGAAGAAACTAAAACCTTGGATACAGTTGCAGGAATATGTACCTGGCTTTTGGATTCAGGAGCGGACAGAACATCCGTTTTGCTGGCAGCCGGCGGAGGAATTCTGACTGATATTGCGGGATTTGCAGCGGCTGTATATATGAGAGGAATACGAGTAGCATATATCCCGACGACTCTCTTGTCTCAGGTCGATGCTTCCATTGGCGGAAAGACAGGAGTGAATCTGGTGTCATATAAAAATATAATAGGCTTGGTTCGTCAGCCGGAGTTTACTTATATTTGTCCTTCTGTCGTGCTTGATTTGCCTGAAAATGATTTGCGTGCAGGAGTTGCGGAAATGCTTAAGACATTTATTATTGCTGATAATGGCTTTTATCAGAGGACTGTAGATTTGTTTTCATCTGGCAGCAGGATAGGAGAGGCTGATTTGGACACACTTGCAGAACTTATATATGAAGCAGTTAAAGTAAAGTCTGGAATCGTGTCTGATGATCAGTTCGAGCATGGGGCAAGGAGAAAACTCAACCTCGGGCATACTTTTGCTCATGCTATAGAGTGGTGCGCAAACAGTGCAGAAAATAAGGGTCCAGGTTTGTCCTTTTCACATGGGCAGGCTGTTTCTGTCGGACTTGTCTTCGCAGCCCGCCTGTCAGAATCGCTCGGATTTGCAGAAAAGGGTCTGGCCGGAAAACTGAAAAGGGATTTGTCGGCTTGCGGACTTCCGGTTTCGTCTCCATTTATGGTAACGGAATTGCTCAGCGCTATGAAGAAAGATAAAAAAGCGGAAAATGACAGGATTCATTTTGTGCTTATACATAAAATTGGTGATGTGTTTATTTTCGACTTGACACTTTGTGAGGTCGAACAAAAAATGAAGGAATAATATGATTTGTACTACATTGCAGAATAAAAACTGTGAAGAGTTGGCAGAGGCTCTGTCTCTGTGTGAAATGGTTGAAATAAGACTTGACAGATGTTCCCTTTCTGATGCTGAAATAGAACAGTGCTTCCTTTCAGATGTTCCTGCCGTGGCCACATGCAGGATTTCCGGATTGATGGACAATGATAATTCACTGTCAGAGACAGCGGCAGCGCTTTTGTGTGAGAAGAAACTAATCAAGGCTGTCATTGCAGGTGCAAAATATGTTGATATAGAAATTGAGGCACCGAAATCCATGGTTAAAAGAGTGGCCTTGGCTGCTAGAGAGAACGGTACTACTGTAATCCGTTCATATCATAATTTCAAGGGTACCGGCTCTGATGAAGAACTTAGGTCAGCAGTTGAGAAATGCAGATATCATGGCGGTGAAATAGTGAAGATAGTGACATTGGCTTTGGATGATGATGATGTCTCCAGGGTCCTGGCACTATACGACAGTTTTGAGCCTTCCGGTCTGATAGCATTCTGTATGGGAGACAAAGGTCGTGGTTCACGTGTTGAATGTCTGAAAAAAGGAGCTCCGTTTACATATTCATCTTTTTCAGAAGAAGAAGAAGAAGAAGTTGCAGCTCCCGGGCAGATGACATATTCTGAAATGAGTGAAAAGATCTACGGTAACAGGAAATTTTTCGGTTATATGAATGCCGGAGATGAAAGTGACCATGAATTTTCTCCTGTTTTAAGAATGCCGTCTTCTAAGAGTTTTGCACAGAGGGCGATTCTGGCAGCCGCAATAAGTAATGGAGTTTCAAGGTTACACGGCTATTCCGACTGCGGAGATAATGCTTCGGCAATAGCTTTGGCAGAGACTTTGGGGGCTAAGGTGACAATAGATGGAGATACTGTAACTATCACAGGTGCCGGACGGGAAGTAATGTCACGTTTATTGGAAAAGGAGGGGGCTGTCAATGTAGGAGAATCAGGCCTTTTGGCCAGACTGGCTATTCCGCTTGTCTCTGCGTTATCGTCCGGAGACGTCTGCATTAGAGGTAACGGTACTTTGCTCTCCAGGTCCATGGACGGTATATCTGATATAATGGGTAAATTCGGAGTTTCAGTAATGTCAGACTCAGGAGATGATTTTAAGGTGCCATTGACTGTTGCAGGTAATCTGACGGAGGCACGTGCTGCGTTTTCTGGAAAAAACGGCTCTCAGCTTATTTCCGGTTTGCTGATGGCCCTGCCATTGCTTGACGGGAATTCATCATTCAGGGTTTCAGAACCGGTAAGCATGCCATATATGTTCATAACAGTGGATATATTGAAAAAATTCGGTATTAAAATCACTGATGAAATGCTTGGTGGCAATGATTTTCTGCTTTCTGAAGGAAACTGGGACTTTTGTGACGAACTGCTTTTCAAAATTAAGGGTGGCCAGAGTTATAAGGCGGCAGAATTAAGCCTTGAAGGAGACTGGAGTACAGCGGCTAATTTTCTTGTAGCAGGAGCCGTATTCGGCCGTGCGGAAGTATCCGGGCTTGATATCGGGTCTCTGCAGGCGGATCTTAGTATAATGGATATATTGATGGATGCAGGGGCAAGCATATCCCAATATGATGGAGATGACGGAAATATTGCCGTTCAGCGTTCTCCTCTTTGGGCTTTTTCAGTAGATGCCAAGGATTGTCCTGATTTGTTCCCGATTCTGGCTGTACTGGCTTCGTTCTGTCAGGGGACAAGTGTTATCAGCGGAGTCGGACGACTTGCACATAAAGAGAGTGACAGGGGTAAGGCCATATTGCAGATGCTTTCTCAGATGGGAGTAAAGGCATATATAGAAGGAGATTCTTTGAATATCGAGGGAATGTCATTGACATACAGGATATTGACAGGTAATTTGCTGAAAGGTGGAAAATATACCTCATGTCACGACCATAGGATGGCAATGGCCCTGACTGTGGCTTCTCTTGGCTCGGATTCCCCTATAGAGATAGATGATAAGGAATGTGTGTCAAAATCATGTCCTTCATTCTTTGACTTGTTTTCGAAGATGTGCCAGGCTCAACTTCAATAATTTAAATTGCGTGCATACTTAAGTTATGGATACTTTTGGCAGAAATTTCAGGATTTCCGTTTTCGGCGAGTCTCATGGTTATGGAATCGGGGTGGTTATGGATGGCGTTCCGTCAGGAATATGTTTGTCCAAAGATGATTTTATCATGGATTTGTCGAGGAGGAAAAGTGGAGCTCCCGGTACTACTCCGCGTATTGAGGACGATATTCCGGAAATTCTTAGCGGAGTACATGCAGGTCATACGACAGGTGCGCCGCTGGCTGTGCTTTTCAGGAACAACAATACCAGGGCGTCAGATTATTCCCTATTCCGCGATATGCCGCGTCCGGGTCATGCCGATTTTGCAGCTGGGGTAAAATGGAATGATTTCAATGATCTTCGCGGAGGAGGTCATTTTTCAGGCAGGATTACATTGGCCTTGGTAGCGGCTGGAGTTGTTGCAAAAAAAATTCTAGCAGATGCAGGAATTTCAGTTTCAGCCGTCTTGACTGAAGTCGGAGGAGTGAAGTATCCGGCAGTTTCTGATTTGAATCCTGGGGAAAGCAATCCTTCTGTGCTATGGAGTGAGGTTATAGAAAAGGCTGCATCTGAAGGTGACTCAATAGGAGGTATAGTGGAATGTACGGCTGAAAATGTTCCCGTAGGTTTGGGTGAGCCTTTTTTTGATTCTGTCGAGTCCGTGATTTCGCATATGGTTTTTTCAATACCCGGAGTAAGAGGTATTGAGTTCGGTGACGGTTTCAAGGCATCAGCCATGAAGGGGTCTGTCCATAATGATCCGCTTGAATCAGCTTCCGGACGATCCTCCAGGAATGGCGCAGGAGGTGTGAACGGTGGAATTTCTAATGGGAATCCAATTGTTTTCCGAGTGGCGTTCAAGCCGGCATCGAGTATAAGAAAGGAGCAGTTCACATATAATTTTACGTCCGGAGAAATTTCTTCTTTGAAAATCCCCGGACGTCATGATGTCTGTTTTGCTTTGAGGGCCCCTGTTATTGTAGAGGCATCGGCAGCTGTTTCTTTAGCTGACCTGTTGAAAACCTCAGATTTTTATAAGAGGTGATTCCAAAGCTTTCTTGAGCTGAGTGTCATATCTCAGTCTCACCTTGATTCCCGCTTCCTGATAGTAATAGCGTACTGCTATTTCTTCTTCCAGGAATGGGATTATTTCATTTTTCTTCAGCCTGATGAATGTTTCTTTATCCATATCAAGAGCTTTGCCCAAAGCATCGATTTCATTACTCATTGATTCTGCAAGTCCGTCTGCTTCAAGTTCTTCCTTTATTTTGTCAAACAGTGCTTTCGCCCCGCTTCTGTAGTCAAATTCCTGAGTCTTGGCGAAAGAGATGAAATCTTCGAAATCTTTGTCTGAAAGCCGGAATTCATCAATGGGCGCTATACTATCGTTCTTTCTGACAAAGTCAAGGACATAATTGTCAACGACTCCGGAGAGTACGAGAGAATATACCAGTCTGCTGTATGAAGGAGCCTCGATATTTACATCAGGTGTAATTCCTCCTCCGTCTCTGACAGTCCTTCCGTGCATGGTCTTGAACTCGCTGGTCAGAGAATCCGGGATATGTCCCACGCTTCCGTCTTCATTGCGGTGGCTGTAGTCGATTGCCTGGACACATCTTCCGCTTGGTGTGTAGTATTTGGAAGTAGTAACTTTCAATTGGCCGTTATAAGCTACCGGTCTTATTGTCTGGACCAGACCTTTACCGAAAGTCCTTTCTCCCATTATCGTTCCTCTGTCCAGGTCCTGTATTGCCCCTGCTACTATTTCAGATGAGGAGGCGGAACTTCTGTCAACAAGCACAATCAGTGGAATTTCTGTATCAAGAGGCTCAGTTACTGTCCTGTATTCCTTGCGGGACTGTTCGTCCTTACCTTTGGATGATACCACCAGAGAACCTTTCGGTACAAATAGCGATACAATGTTTATTGCTTCCGGCATAAGTCCTCCTCCGTTTCCCCTGAGATCCAGAATAAGCCGTTTCATACCATCTCCTTTAAGTTTGAGATAACTTTCCTTTATCGCCCCGGATACATTTTCCGTAAAGCTTGTCTGCTTAATGTACCCTGTGGTGTCATTCAGCATACCCGTGTATTCTACATCAGGAATATGAATTCTTTCACGAACAATTGAAATGTCCAGAGTATCTCCTGTGCGGAGTTTCTTTATTTTGAAGTTTACGGATGTTCCAGGTTTTCCTTTCATCTTGTCGCTGCACTGGGCGGCTTCAAGTCCTACTGTCGGCTCACCGTTTATGGAAATTATTTCATCTCCGCATACAAGTCCGTTTTTGTATGCCGGTGAGTCAATGTATGGCTCGTTAATGACCACATTACCTTCTTTCTTTTTGTATATGATTGCACCTATTCCACCATAAGTCTTGGAAAGCATCATCTGTAGGTCTTCGTTTTCCTCTTCCGGTATATATATGGTATATGGGTCGAGATTTTCAAGCATTGCATCTGCGCCTGCTCTCATTATTCTGTCAACAGGAAGAGAATCTACATATGACTTGTTTAATTCTTTAAGTATAGAATTCTGTATTTCAACCCATTGTCCTAATTTGAAACTTTTAGATTGGGCGCAGGCTGCCAGAGAAGCAGTCAGCAATACCAGTATGGCAGTAAATTTTCCGGATATTTTCATCTTGTTTTCCTTTTGTTCGTGTCAATGTTTGATTATTAATCTCTTAAGAGATTGGTACAATGCACCGGAAGGGCGTAGTATGCAAATCTCAAACCACAAATTTAGAAAATATAGATGAAATTCGGACGGATTTTGTACCTTTGCACCGGAATTAAGAGAATAAATAAGCAGTTCAATGAAAAAAATCGTATTTGCAACGGGCAATGGCGGAAAACTGCGTGAAGCATCAGAAATTTTAGGCGGGGGCTTTGAGCTCGTTTCCCCTGTGCAGATGGGCATCACTGACGATGTCGAAGAAACAGGCCTTACATTGAAGGCTAATTCACTGATAAAGGCTGAGCATTTGTGGAATAGTTGCGGGTGTGACTGCTTCGCTGATGACACTGGCTTGGAAGTTAATGCTTTGGGAGGTGCTCCAGGCGTACATACAGCCAGATATGCAGGTGAAGACAAGGATTTTAACAAAAATATGGACAAAGTCCTTTCTGAACTTGATCTTTTGCGTGCCGAATGTTCTATGGCCAGGGCTATAGGGCTTGATATGGACAGATATTCAAGAAAGGCGCGTTTCAAAAGCGTGATTACGCTGATTCTCGGAGGTGAAAAATATTTTTTTGAAGGTACCCTTGAGGGGACAATCGCTTACTACAGGTCCGGAAACGGAGGTTTCGGCTATGATCCTATTTTCATTCCTGATGAATATCCTGGAAAAACGCTGGCGGATATTTCTGAAGAGGAGAAAAATGCTATATCCCATAGAGGTAAGGCATTGCGTGCCATGGCGGCTTTCCTCTCCACTATGTAAATGAGTTCCGGATGTCTGCTGAGTCTGAACTGATAGTCTTGCATTATACAAGGACGGGAGACCGCTCGGTTGTGGTCCATACTCTTAGTCGGGAGTACGGACGCAGGGGTTTTCTGTTCAAAAGTATAGGCAACGGAAGTATGATGGCTATGTTCCAGCCATTGAGCATATTGGAATGCAGTATTTCAGAAAATCCACGCTCTTTGCTCTTTACTGCACGTAATCCTGTTCTTGTTTCCCCTCTCTACAATATACGGGGAAACTTATATAAAAACTCCATATCTGTTTTTATCGGAGAGGTTCTTTTCAGGATGCTTAAGGAGGGAACGGATGATTCTGGACTTTATGACTGGTGTAAAAAGAATATATTGCTTTTGGATGCAGTAGAATCTGATTTCAGTAATTTTCATATAAGGTTTTTGCTGGAACTGGCAGTTGTCATGGGATTTGCCCCATCTGTCTCGGATCTTGAGCCTTTTATGAGGGATGATACCGGAATCATAGAGCTTTTTCTTACCGGGACTTTTGAGCAGACAATGCTCCTGCCCATGTCCGGGAAAGTGCGCTCCAGAGTGGCTTCAGGGTTGTTGGAATACTTGGAATTCCACACTGAAACATCACTGAATGTCAATTCATTGAGTGTGCTTCAAGAGTTGCTGGGATAGAGATAAATACGATTAAAATTTCGTTAATATATAGAACAGGAATTTGCCGCAATCTATAAAATTTATAACTTTGCGGCTTCAAGTGATTTTAAATATTACTTTATTTATATTACCACTTATGAAACAAACAATTAAAATCTTTTTGTTCGCTTTGGCGGCAATGTTTGTAGGGGGGTATATGTTGAATGCCCAGGTAACTACGTCCAGCCTTGGTGGTCGTGTCGTAGATGCAAATGGCGTGCCAGTTATTGGCGCTGCTGTCATGGCAACACATCAGCCTTCCGGTACAGTTTATGGGGCCACAACAAATGAGGATGGCCGTTATACTATCAACGGTATGCGTACTGGCGGCCCTTATTCTGTTGAAATTTCTTGTCTCGGATATCAGTCCCTGACTTACACAGATGTTACACTTCAGCTTGCCGAGGCCTTTGCTTTGAATGCAAGTCTCAAGGAGGATGCTGAAATGTTGAGTGAGGCAGTTGTTATAGCAGCTCCAGCATCAAAGTTCTCCGCAGAGAAGACAGGTGCAGCTACAAACATCTCGAGTACTCAGATGAATTCACTTCCTACAGTAAGCAGGAGTATTACTGATGTAACCCGTCTTTCACCATACGGAGGAAACGGAATGACATTTGCCGGAGCTGACGGCCGTACTGCAAACTTTACTGTTGACGGAGCGAATTTCAACAACAACTTCGGTCTTAACGATGGCCTTCCTGGAGGAGGTAATCCTATTTCACTTGATGCGATTGAGGAAGTTCAGGTCGTTATTTCCCCTTATGATGTCCGTCAGACAAACTTCATCGGTGGAGGTGTAAATGCTGTAACTAAATCAGGAACAAATACATTCAAGGGATCTGCCTATATTTATCACCGTAACGAAAATATGCGTGGTGATACAGTCTATGGTGAGCAGATACCAGGCGCAAGGGAAAGAGACCGCAGCACAACTTACGGTGCTACTCTCGGAGGACCTATTGTAAAGAACAAACTCTTCTTCTTTGTAAACTTCGAATACGCGCAGACTCCTTCAGTGGCTGTACGCTGGAGAGCATCTGAAGATGGTGTCGGTGACGAGTCTGCATTCCTTTCTTATGCAAAGGTCGAGGATATGGAAAGAGTAAAGAACCATGTCATGAACAAATATGGATATGATCCGGGTTCTTATACAAACTTCCCTGCTGACGAAAGCAATATGAAGGTTCTCGCCAGACTTGACTGGAACATCAACTCTAAGAATCATCTCGCACTTCGCTACAACTATACAAACAATACTGCATGGAACGGTCCAAACGCGACTTCAATGGACGGAGGAACACGTTCTGCATATGCACGTACTTCATTGTATTCTATGGCTTTCTCAAATTCAATGTACTCTATGAACAACCTCGTTCATTCAGTATCACTTGACTTGAACAGCCGTATCAGCGACAAGCTTTCAAACCAGCTCCTTGCTACATTCTCAAAACTTGACGATGTGCGTGGAAGCAACTCTTCAGAGTTCCCTTTTATAGATATCCAGGACGGAACAGGAACAAATACTTCCTATATGTCACTCGGTTATGAGCTCTTTACTCATAACAATGCTGTTCATAACACAGTGGCAAATATCAAGGATGACCTCATTTTCTATGGCGGTAACCATAAGGTGACTATGGGTCTGAACTATGAGTATCAGATGGCTGACAATGCTTACATGAGAAACGGTACAGGTTATTACCGTTATGCGAGCGTTGATGATTTCATTGAAGGAAGGACACCTGAAGTAGTTTGTCTTACTTACGGTTATGACGGTGAGAAAAACCCTGCTGCAAGGGTACAGTTCCACAAACTCGGTATTTATGCACAGGATGAGTGGAGCGCATCAGAAAGATTTAAACTTACCTACGGTCTCCGTCTCGACGGTCTGTTCTTTGACAACAGCGATCTTATGACCAACAACGCTATCAAAGCTCTTGACTATCCTGACAGGAACGGAAAAATCCGTCATATAGATACAGGAAAGTGGCCTAATGCCAGCGTTACATTCTCTCCAAGGGTAGGTTTCACTTGGGATATTCTTAAAGATAAGAGCCTTACCATGCGTGGTGGTACAGGTCTTTTCTCAGGACGCCTTCCACTTGTATTCTTTACCAATATGCCTACAAACTCAGGTATGGTACAGTATCAGGCACAGCTTAATGACAAGAACCTTGACAAACTCGGTTATGGTTCTATGGCTGAACACTTCAACGGCGGCCTTGTTACAGATGCCAACGGAAAGGCTACTACACAGGCTCTTCTTGACAAACTTATCGGAATGGGTTACCCATCGACTATTTCACCGGAAGACGGTACAGTTCCATCTTCAATTTCTGCAGTTGATCCTAAGTTCAAGATGCCTCAGGTATGGAAGACTTCTCTCGCTTTTGATTATAGTTTCCCTACTTCATTCCCATTCTCGGTTACTGTAGAAGGTATCTTCAACAAGACTGTGAACGGAGTTACTATTTCAGACTGGAGCATGCGTCCGGTAGAGGGATTTGCAAGATGGAACGGTGCCGACAGCCGTCCTGTATATCCTACAGACTTCAGGTCAGGAACAAAGGCATTCGTTCTTGAGAACACTCACAAAGGATACGGATATTCTGCAAACGTAACTTTGAATATCAGCCCTGTCAAAGGACTTGACTTCATGGCTGCCTATACTCATACAGGTTCTAAGGAAATTACCGGTATGCCTGGTTCAAACGCTGAGTCTGCATTTACATATGTATCGACTTCAGAGGGTCCTAACAATATCAGACTCCATAATTCACAGTATGTTACTCCTGACCGTTTTGTTGCAGCCCTTACTCATAAGGATAAATGCGGTAACCACTTCAGCCTTATTTATGAGACATGGAGAGGCGGATATAACTACTCATATATGCTTGCAAACGATATGAACGGTGACGGATATGCATATGATGCAGTCTATATTCCTACAGATGAGCAGGTAGCAAACAATGAGTTCAGATTTGTTTCAGAAAATGACCGTGACCGTTTCATGGATTATGTCCACAACAGCAAATATCTCAGCAAGCACCAGGGTGAATATGCAGAGGCATACAGCCTTTATTCTCCTTGGGTCCACAGACTTGACTTCAGCTACAAGCACGACTTCAAGGTAAGGATAGGCAAGACTACCAATACGCTTCAGTTGAGCATTGATATCAAGAACCTCCTCAATCTCTTCAACTCTAAATGGGGTGTTGCAAAATATATCAACTCAGATATTACTGATGCGCGTATTCTCAAATATGAAAATACTGATGCAGAAGGATATCCTGTATTCTCTACTCCAAAGGCAGTTAATGGCAGTCTTGAGACTTTCGTGCCTAACCACTCTATTGGTCAGTGCTGGTATGCTTCAGTGGGAATAAAGTATATGTTCAACTAATTTATCGGAAATTAAACTATGAAACTTAAATATTTATTCTCGACCGTTTTGGCTTCTGCCGTATTGTTCGGCGGATGCGTGAAGAATGATCCGGTCGGTTCATTCGACAATGTTCAGCTTGACAAGACTTATCTTTCCATTTCCGACAAAGGCGGCACTGCGGAGCTTACAGTTACAGCTACCGAGAACTGGCAGTTTGTAATCAATGAGACTTGGCCGGACGTTGTTGAATTTGCCAAAGATGAGGCCGGCAAGACTTATAAGGCAAAATACGATGAATTCGGTAACCTTACAAACCCTGAGTCCGAAATAGAATCAAAGACTCCTAGCTGGCTTAAGGCTACAGTCCTTAAGGGAGAGGCTGGCGAGACCAAGATTACATTCTCGGCAGAAGAAACGAGCGGAGGACGTGAACTTGAGATTGCTCTTTATGCAGGTAACAACAAGCAGTTCCTCAGAGTGCGTCAGGGTTCTATGGAAGCGCAGACAGCCACTTGTGCTGAGGTTGCAGCTGCTCCGGACGGAAAGACATTCAGACTTAAAGGAGTATGTACTTCAATCGAGAATTTCGAGTACGGAAACTGGTACATCAAGGACGCTACAGGTGAAATGTATATTTACAGAACGCTTGATTCAAAGGGAGCGACAAAGAATTTCAAGAGTATAGGTCTTGAAGTAGGCGACGAAGTGGAGATTGAGGGTCCTAAAGGCTCTTATAAAGGTACTCCTCAGCTTGTAAATGTTTCTGTAAGGAAACTTACAAAGTCTTTGCTTAAGGTTACCACTCCTTCTGTTGAACTCAAGAAAGATGCAACCGAACTTCAGGTCAAGGTAGCTTATAAGGGCAACGGTGTATTCCCTGCAGTGGCAGAGTCTTGTGCTGACTGGGTTACATACTCAGGAATGGATTACATTGCCGGTGTTCCGAGCAAGCTTGAGCCTAATCCTTGTGATACAGCTCTTGTCAAGTTCAGCATTGCATCTTATGAGGAGAAAAAAGCTCCGCGTACCGGAGAAATAGTCTTCTCGTCACACAGCGGTGCCAGCAAATCTGAAGTGACATATACTTTCACACAGCAGGGTATCGTTCCTGATCCTTCTTCTATTGCAGATGCAGCGAAAGCCGGCGGATGGGTGACAGTAGAAGGAACTGTGACAGCAGCAGATTGTTCAAAGGGCTTTATCGTTACAGACAAGTCAGCTTCTTTGTTCATCTATACCAATGACAAACACTCTTACAAGAATGGATATGTCGTTAAGGTAGTAGGTAATATGGCTGATTATAACTGCGGTTTCCAGATCGGTTCACCTATCCTTTTGAAGTCTGACGCCCAGAAGGTTAATGATGGAGCTGCCAAGGAGTTGAATGCTGCTGATATTGATGCGATTATTGCACGTGAAGCTAACTTTACGGCTGAGAGAGTGTCTGTTACAGGTACTGCAAGTCTTGACAAATACGGTAATATAGTTATTGCCGTTTCAGGTACAGAGGCTGAAGTCGCTTCATACTACAGTACAATGAAGTTTGACGAATTTGACGGCAAGCAGGTTACCGTAACCGGCTATGTAACATCTCGTAAGACAGCAAGACCTGATAAGAACCAGAAGGCTCAGGTAGTTATTCTTGTTCAGGAAGTGAAGGCTAAGTAATATAATTTGCTCAGTTTGAGATTTTTAAATGGAGCCGACCCAAAAGGGTCGGCTTTCGTTGTTATAAAGGATTGCGAAGTCGCAGTCGGCAATGTGACGCTAAAGCCTCCAGTCAGAAGGATTGAATGTATTTTTAGGTGCTTTCGGGATATTTGCAAAGTATTTGTATCCTGTGATTTTTTCAAGGTCAGATATGCTCATCATATCCTGGACCTGCGGTTTATGGCCCTTTTCCATATTGTGCCTGATAACAAATGCTGCGCATTGCAACTCATTCGTCTCGCACTGCAATAATGATTTTCCGGTGTTTCCATTTTTAGTCCTGAGTAGTACATAGTAGAACATTGACGGACGGGTCACGTCATTTCTGCCTCCAAAGCTTATGGTTGCCGGATTGCAGGTCTTGCCGTATTTGTCTTTAAATGTTTCGAAATAGCATCCTACTACCTCATACAATGTATCTGCACATACAAACATATCCACATAGTTTTCAAGGTTGTTCCAGGCGCCGCCTCCGAGGTTGAAAGACTCTTTCAGCTGAGGGGCAATGTTGGTATAATAGAATACTTGTTTGTTTGTTGCTGTAGATGAGAGTCTTTCAGCTGAACCGAGCATATGTCCTTTATTGCATCCGCCTCCGGTGCTTTTGGAATGATATTGGATGTCTTCCGGAATTTTAGGGTCTTTTTTGTATGCATTTGTGCGTTCTGCTCCGTGTTCATACATTTTGTGTCTCGGGGCTGCTACCCATACCGGACAGTGATGTTTGGCGCTGTAAGCTACCGTATAGTTTCGTGCAGGTTTGCCGTTATGCCCATACACTTCACCGCCTGCACAAATATGAGATGCAAAATAAAGAGTGTTGTCACTGTCGCTTATGCCGTTATTGTCGGAGTCATCTATTACAGGCAATTCGAACCATCCTGTTCCAGTGTGCTCCGGTTCAGGACTCGGTTCCGGCTCTGGTTCAGGTTCAGGACTCGGTTCAGGACTCGGTTCAGGACTCGGTTCTGGTTCCGGCTGAGGGTCCGGAGGTGTTCCATTACTGCTTTTTCTGAAAAGTGTCAGGCTTTTCTGACTTCCGTTGTAGGTGGAAAATCTCGGATGTGAATCGTTCCATTGAAGCTGGCGTTCCGTAACTTTTGCATTGCTTAGTATTGCTTTACCGTTGCTGAATGAAATATTCCACAGATATTCCGTATCATTTTCTGTAGGGGCGCCATCTCTTTTGGACAGACTGTTTCCGCTGCCGGTATAGCCGATATATCCTACATTGGAAACATTGATTGAGTAATGGCTGCCAGTTTTTGTAAAAATGGTATTATATTTATCCATTTCTTTTACAGACAGCTTGTCTTCAGACATAAGGCTGGAAAAGTCTGTAAATTCACTTCCGGAACTTACCGGCTGTCCGTATGTGTCGTCGTCCCACTGCGCAAATACGTAGAGTACATTTTGGTTTTTTCTGTTACCGGTGTAGGTGATGAGGTATTCTCCTTCCCATTCCGTGCAGTCGCTGTTTACAATAGAATAGAAGAAAGTTTCAACAGGCTGTTCCGTTTCCCCGCCTTCTTCATCTGGCTTACTTTCGTTTTCCTGGTTTTCCTCGCCCGGTGAATCCGGTTGGTTTTCATCTTGGCAAGCAAACGTAGTTGCCAATACAGCACTTGCAGTCATCACTGCAAGCAGTGTTTTCCAAAAGATTTTCATTATGAATTGAATGTAAAATTATCGGTGATTTTACAAAGGTACTGAATTATTGTGTATTTTTGGAATTAAGAAACTGTATAAACAATTACTAAATATGCTGCTGTCAGAAGTAAAAGGAAAAATAGACGGGATAATGGACCGGAAATTCATTAATGATGATTTTCTCCTTTCGAACAGTTATGCCCGTGAGTTATATCATGAAAGTGCGGAGAAAATGCCTATTATAGATTACCATTGTCATCTTGTCCCGAAGATGATAGCGGAAAACTATCAGTTCAAGGATCTTACGGAAGTCTGGCTTGGCGGAGACCATTATAAATGGCGGGCAATGAGAGGAAACGGAGTTCCGGAGGAATTCATTACAGGAAGCAGGAGCAGTTATGAAAAGTTTGAGAAATGGGCTGAAACCGTGCCATATACGATGCGTAATCCCCTGTATCACTGGACGCATCTTGAACTTGCCCGTGTTTTCGGCATATTCGAAATACTTAATCCCCGCACAGCAAGGGCGATTTATGATGAATGTACTGAAAAACTTCAGTCTCCTGAATACAGGGGCCAGGAACTTATGAAAAAGTTCAAAGTGAAGGTAGTGTGTACAACCGATGATCCTGCAGACTCGCTTGAGCATCATAAATATATTGCGGAGCATCCTTTCGGTGTAAAAGTATTGCCGGCATGGCGTCCCGACAAGGCTATGCAGTTAGAAAAGCCTGCGCAGTACATTGAATATATAGGAAGGCTTTCAGAGGCTTCTTCTGTAAATATTGTTTCTTATCAAGACCTTTTGGATGCCCTCAGAAAGAGACATGACTTTTTCCATAGTATGGGATGCCGTCTTTCTGACCATGGGCTCGAGACGTTCTATGCTGAAGAATTCGAGATCGGGGAAATAGACAGAATATTCAGAGATACTCTCAAGGGAATAACGCCGACAAGGGAAGATATACTTAAATTCAGGAGTGCAATCCTGCTTGACTTTGCGCGCCTTGACTGGGAAAAAGGATGGACACAACAGTTCCATATAGGGGCAATAAGGGACAATAATACTATGATGTACAATATTCTGGGACCGGATACCGGATATGATGCCATCCATGATCTTCCTGTAGCTGCTGCAGGGCATAAATTCCTTGACAGGCTGGCTTCAGAAGACAAACTGGCAAAGACTGTTCTTTATAACCTCAATCCGCGGGATAATGAACTCTTTGCTACAATGGCATATACTTTCAATGACGGAACTGTTCCGGGGAAGATCCAGCTCGGTTCGGGATGGTGGTTTCTTGATCAGGAAGACGGGATGAGAAAGCAGATGAACGCACTTTCCGCTCTGGGACTTTTCAGCAGATTTGTCGGAATGCTTACAGATTCACGGAGTTTCCTGTCATATCCGCGCCATGAATATTTCCGCAGGATAATGTGCAGTGTCATAGGTGAGGATCTCGAAAAAGGAAGATTGCCAAGAAGCGAAATGGATTTTATCCACCAGATGGTGAAAGACATTTCGTATAACAATGCAGCCAGATATTTCGACTTCTGATATTACAAATAGGCTTGCGCCCCCCAGATTACCTGATGTTTTCCTTTGCCTTACTGATATAACCCAGAGTGTCTTTACATCTTTGGGTTATTTTTTTCCATTGCTTTTCTTCCACTTCTTTTCCGGAAATCAGCCTTGATCCCATCCCTACACAAGTGACCCCTGCTTTGAACCATTCTGTAATATTCTCACTGTCAGGCTCTACACCTCCTGTTACCATAATCATGGACCATGGCATTGGGGCCAGAATATTCTTGACGAATGTTGCACCACCGGTAGTTTCTGCAGGGAAAACCTTGCACAGGTCGCATCCTGCCTCTTGTGCATATCCGATTTCGCTGGCAGTACCACATCCAGGGCTGTATGGAATACACCTTCTGTTGCATACTTTGGCTACATCTGGGTTAAAAAGCGGCCCTACTATAAAGTCGGCTCCCAGTTGTATGTAAAGAGCAGCAGTTGGAGCATCTACGATAGAGCCGGCGCCGACTATAAGTCCGGGGCATTCTCTTTCCGCGAATTTTATCAGACTGCCGAATATCTCATGTGCGTAATCTCCTCTGTTGGTGAATTCGAAGACTCGGATACCTCCTTCATAGCAGGCTTTGGCTACCGAACATACAGTCTCAAGGTCATGATGGTAGTAAACCGGTATCATTCCGGTTTCTGATATTGTATTAAGAACTTCCAATTTGTTGTATCTTGCCATAAATCCATGATTTTATCTTATAACCCTGCCTGAGCCATTGCCGTTCATAAGGGCTTCGACCTCATCTGTTGTAACATCGTTGAAATCACCTGAAATAGTATGTTTCAGACATGATGCAGCAGCTGCAAATTCCAACGCCTTTTTGTCATTTCTAAATGTAAGTATCCCGTAAATCAGTCCTCCCATGAACGAGTCTCCTCCTCCGACCCTGTCTACGATATGAGTGATGTCGTATCTTCGTGATTTAAGGAGGTTTCTCCCATCAAAAAGGACACCTCCCCATGTGTTGTGGCTGGCATTTATTGATCCCCTTAGTGAGATTATTATTTTCTTCGCTCCAGGAAACCTTTCTTTAAGTTGTCTGCAGACACTTCCGAATGATGCTTCATCTAAATTTCCTTCACGGTAGGAAACATCAGGTCCGGATGGCTTTATGCCGAACACTTTCTCAGCATCTTCCTCATTTCCGAAAATTATATCGCAATACTCTACCAGCTCCGGCATCACTTCTGATGCTTTTTTGCCGTATTTCCAGAGATTTTTGCGGTAGTTTATATCGCAGGAAACAGTAAGACCCATTTCTTTGGCTACGTTTGCAGCTTCCAGACACGCTTCTGCAGCACCTTGGCTTAGCGCCGGAGTTATACCGCTCCAGTGGAACCAGTCAGCACTATCGAATATGTTCCTCCAGTCAATCATACCTTTCTCAATTTGAGAAAAGGATGACCCTGTCCTGTCATATATTACTTTACTAGGTCTGGCGACAGCTCCTGTTTCAAGGAAATATATGCCCATTCGGTCTCCCCCTGTGATACAGTGGCATGTATTTACCCCGTATCCGTGCAATGTCCTCAGGCAATTGCGGGCGATATCATTTTCCGGTAGTCTGCTGACAAATTCAGAATCAATCCCGTAGTTAGCCAGTGAAACAGCTACATTTGCCTCTCCTCCTCCGAATGAAACTTCGAAATTATTTGCCTGAGTGAATCTTCGGTATCCATTGGTTCCTAAGCGGAGCATAATTTCTCCGAAAGTGATGACTTTTGACATTTTCTCCGTATATTTGAAATTATTTTTCAGTACTTGTCAAATTAAGACATAAATTTAATATAAAATTTGTGCCTTGACAACCAAGATTGATTCACTGCTTGCAAATTTAATGAAATTTTAACTTCCGTGACCGTTCACGGATTTTTTTTGTATCTTTGCCGTCCGAACGGCAGTTTTATTGGCGATTCAGATTTGGTTATAATGGACGGCGACAGCAAAATTACTATAAATGATGTGGCTTCGGCTGCAGGAGTCTCCAAAGGAACTGTTGACAGGGTAATTCACAACAGGGGAGAGGTTTCCGGCAAAAGCCGCGAAAAGGTACTTGAGGTCATAGAGAAACTTGGCTACAAGCCTAATTTATATGCATCTGTCCTCGCATCCAGAAAGTTAAAGAAGATAGTCTGTGTCATACCTGAGTTTCAGGAGGGTGATTTCTGGTCTCTGACTTATAAGGGTATTGAATCCGGCAAGGAAAAGTCAACGTCTTTCGGAGTGAGCGTGCTGACGGAAAAATATGATCAGTATGATGTGGAATCTTTCAGGAAAGCATGTGACAGGACCCTGTCCATTTCTCCGTCAGGAGTGGTGATAGCTCCGATGTTCAGAACTGAAACAGGGAAATTCGTAGCGGAACTGAAAGACAGGGGAATCAGTTATATATATATCGATTCCAGACTTGAAGATGATGGCTGTCTGGCCTATTTCGGGATGCCAATGTACCAGAGCGGATATTTATGTGCAGATCTTCTGACCGGAGGTGAAAATGTCGGGAATGTATATGCTGTCAGGATTGCGCGGGACAAGGAAGGCCTTTCTGATCCTATGGCCGCCAGAAGAGCCGGATTTATGGATTATATCTCAGAAAAATGTCCGGATTGCAGGGTGACGGAAGTTTTGATTGATCCAAGGGATAAAGAAGGGATTGAATCGAGGCTTGGCAGTCTGTTTTCAGGAGATGCTGAAGAAAGAAAATATATTGTTACATTCAACTCGCGGATATATCTTGTGGCCGATTATCTGAGGGAGCATAAAATAGGGGCTTGCAGGGTTGTCGGTTTTGATGTGCTTGACAAGAACCTTTCTGCGCTTAGAGATGGATTTGTCCAGATATTGATTGCCCAGCACAGTGACCTTCAGGCGGAGTATGCTATAACTGCTATGGCGGACTGGCTTCTCATAGGAAAGCGAGTTGCCAGGAAGGATAATTATACACAAATGGATATTTTGAATCGCTTGAATTGCGATTATTATTTATAAATTAATCGAACCATGAACTATAAGAGTGACATTCGCTGCCTGTATGAAAATTTGCCTTTTAAGATGGACGAAGTCAAGCGCCCGTCAATACCTGACAATTGGGTAGATGTCAGAGATTTTGGAGGAGTAGGAGACGGTGTAGTTCTTAACACGGAGGCTTTCCGTTCCGCTATTGCTGCCTTGACAAAGCAGGGTGGCGGACATCTTGTCGTTCCTGAAGGTATCTGGCTGACAGGTCCTGTCACACTTGAAAGCAACATTGACTTTCATATTACGCCGAGGGCAATGGTTCTTTTTTCTCCTGATAAGGAACTTTACGATATAGTGGATACAGTGTTTGAAGGTCTTGATACCAGACGCTGCATATCTCCGGTCAATGCTGACGGTGCCGTAAATGTATCTATCACAGGAGGAGGGACAATCGATGGTTCAGGGGATGCTTGGAGATCTGTAAGGCGTGGAAAGGCGACAGATGCCGAGTGGGAAAGGATTGTATCTTCAGGTGGTTTTGTAGATGAGAAAGATAATATCTGGTATCCTGATATGAGTTATTTCAGAGGATATAAGATGTGCGGTTCATATAATGTTCCACAAGGTTTGGAGTCTGATGATGAGTGGGAGGATGTCAAGACATATCTCAGGCCTGTGCTGGTAAGTTTAAAGAATTGTTCTAATGTGCTTCTCGAAAATATACTGTTCCAGAATTCTCCATCGTGGAATATTCATCCATTGATGTGCAGGAATGTGATAATAAACAATATAACGGTCAGAAATCCATGGTATGCTAAAAACAGTGACGGACTTGATATAGATTCTTGTGAAGGAGTTGTGGTTACAGACTCTACCTTTGATGTTGGCAATGATGCCATTTGTCTCAAGTCTGGTAGGGATGAGGACGGCCGTAGGAGGGGAAGACCTTGCCGGAATGTAATTATTGACAATTGTACGGCATTTCACGGATATGGCGGATTTGTTATAGGAAGCGAAATGTCAGGAGGCGTATGTAACGTATCTGTGTCCGGATGCAGTTTTTTCGGTACTGATGCAGGACTCAGGTTCAAAAGCTGTCTCGGAAGGGGCGGAGTAGTCGAGAATATACATATCAGAGATATTGTAATGCATAATATACAGACGGAACCTCTTCTTTTTGATATGTATTACAGAAGAAAGTATCTTCTTAATGTTGACAATACCGCAATACCGGTGTTCCGCAATATAAAAGTAAAGAATATCATATGTCGCGGGGCTTCCCGGGCTATGTATATAAATGGAATTCCTGACAGTAATATTTCAGATGTGTCGATTGAGGATTGTTTCATTTTTTCTGGCAGGGGAGCTGAAATAAGAAATGTAAGCAGACTTTTCTTGAAAAACATTTCTGTCTGCCAGAAGGATGGTAACGGCTTTACTTTCAGTGGTTGTCATGACCTGGAAATGGCAGACTGTAAGGATGCGAATGGAAACATCGCACCCGTTCAGCCCGCATAGCTCTTCCTTACAGTCCTATAAATTTTCCTCGCCGTCGTATGTGTCCTCGCTGTCGTCGTCAAAACCGAATTCTGCTGCGAACATTTCAGCTACGTCTTCCGGTACGTCGTCATAACTGAGAGCATCCCACAGTGAATCCATCTGTCTTCTTTCTTTCTTGGTAGGTCTTCCTGCACCTCTGTCGCGCTTGAGGAAAAACGTCTCTACAGGAGATTTGAGCTTGTCCAGTTCTTCCTGGGGAGTAATGTTTTCTGCAAATTCTGAAACGAGTTTGGCTCCCTGCCGTTTGTCTATCGGTGCAAGCACTTTGTAGGAGTATGTTACTGCTCCTTTCCTGACAGTTATGGTATCACCGGCTTTGACAGCTTTGGACGGTTTGACATCGCAGCCGTTTAGTCTTATTTTACCTCCCTTGCAGGCATCTGTAGCATCGCTTCTGGTCTTGTAAACTCTGATGGACCATAGATATTTGTCAATTCTTGTCTCTTCTGCCATGATAGTCTGTATCTTTATTCTTCCTCGTCATCTGTCTCACCGTCTTCCAGGCCTTCATAATCTTCACCTTCAAGGTATGGCTCTGTGTTAGGGTCTATGTAGCTGTCCGGTTCGTCAGTTTCTCCCGGCAAAACTTCAAGAATTGTCGTGTCCCTGTCTACAGGAACAAGGTAAAAGTCGCTCATATCGGCAGGAATAAGAATGCTTTCACCTTTTTTCAGTCTGTATTCATCTGTTTTCTTTTCTCCACCATTTCCGGAATGTACTTGTATGGAGAGTTCACCTTCAGTGCAGACGTATATAATGAAGTATCCCGGGTGTCCGATCTGGAGCGGCTGGCGTATTTCCATAAGATTTACGCAGAATTCCCGGCAAGTGAAAAGATTGCCTTCTGCAGCTTTCTTTATATAGGCCTGTGTGTCGCATTTCCCGAAATCTATCAGGTCGAATGCTTCTTCAAGGTGCATAGGGCGTGCTGTTTCCACGGAGTCTTCACGCCCCCAGTCATATAGTCTGAAAGTCAGGTCGGATGATTCCTGGATTTCAGCGACAAGCAGATGTCCTTCGGCACAGTGTACCGTTCCGGGTTTGAAGAAGACGGCGTCACCTTTATGAGGATGTATTTCATTCATCCGGGAAACAATGGTACCGTCAAGACATTTTTCATACAATGACTGTGCTGTTATTTCTTCCTTGAATCCAAGATATATCCGAGCCTGCTCGGAGGAATCCAGTATGTACCACATCTTGCTTTTGCCAAGAGCGTCATATCTTTGTCCTGCAGCTTCATCATCAGGATTTACCTGTACGGAAGTTTTTCCGTTGATATCCAGTAGTTTTATCATGACAGGGAACTGCCTTCCGTAGTATCTGTAAACAGCTTCTCCTGAAATCCTTTCTATGTATGTATCCATTATCTCTCCGATAGTGTTACCTGCAAGCCATCCGTTTTTTATGACGGAATCTGCAAATCCCAGGTCAGCGATTTCCAGGCTTTCACCTATCAGGTCTTTGTCTGTCAGTCTGGTTTCATTTCCGTTGCTGTCGCACTCCGAATATTCTTTTCCAAGTTTCTTTATGAGAGAGTTCCCGCCCCATGGCTTTCTGACAGCAGCCGGTATGAATTCAAGTGGATATAGTTTCTTTTTGCTTTCCATAAAAATGATTTTTCTCCCAGCAAAGATATGAAGTTTCTGTAAAAAACGGATAAGACGTGAGTGTGGCTTTATATTTGAAACTCAAACGGCTGTAAAAGTTGAAAAAGTTTATTATCTTTGCTAAATTCATCTGATTTTGATATGAGTTCGATTATACTTGAAAATATAGGGATAGCGGGGAAGGAATCCGGAAGGTTTGACATAGTCATACAAGACGGCTTCATACGCAATATTTTGCCGGCTGGAACATATCGGAGTTCCGGAACGGGATTTTCCCATGGAGCAGGAGACTATGGCAGAGCCGGAGGCGATACCGGGATTATCAAATGTGCAGGCAAGACCGCGGTCCCGGGGTTTATAAACATGCATATACATGCAGCTATGACTCTTATGAGAGGAGTCGGCGAGGATATAGCTTTCCACCAGTGGATCAAAAGAATATGGGAGGTGGAAACAGCTGTGGATGAGGAATACGTCTATTGGGGGACAAAAGTAGCAGGTATTGAGATGTTAAGGACGGGTACCACTACTTTCAATGACCATTACTGGTATCCGCAGGCTTCACGCAGGGCCGCCCTTGAACTGGGACTCAGGCCTGTAGTTTCACATGTCCTTATAGACCACAATGACAAAAGTCTGTCATCGCGTGAAAAAGATGTCTGTACGGCAGAGTATGAAAGATCGCTTTCCTGGTCTGATTCCGGTGCCTTTGTACTGGGGCTGCATTCCATCTACTCTGTGAGCGAAGATTTGATGCAGTGGGCTTCTGAGTTCAGGAAAAAACACGGATTGAAACTTCATATACATCTGTCTGAGACAAGAAAGGAGGTTGATGACTGTATTAAGGCACATGGCATTTCACCTGTGCAGTACGCAGACAGGTTCGGCCTTTTGGGACCGGATACAGTAGCAGCGCATACGCTGTGGCTGTCTGATGAAGATATTGATTTGCTCGGCAGACGCGGTGTTTCATGTGTCCACAACATAAACTCAAACTTGAAACTGGCATCGGGATATAAATTCAGATATTGTGAGTTGAAGGATGCCGGTGCAAATGTGTGCATAGGTACTGATGGCTGCGCTTCTTCAAACAACCTGGATATCCTTGAAGCTTTGAAGACGGCTGCTATGGTACAGAAAGCATGGAGGGACGATCCTTCAGTAATGCCCTTGCCGGAACTTATTGATATGGCCAGTGCAAATGGTGCCGCAGCCTTGGGCCTGAATACCGGGGCAATAGAAGAAGGAAAAGAAGCTGATATTCTGATTGTTGATACAGATAATTCGTTTTTCCTTTCACCGGCTCCGTTCCTCGCCAATTTCATATATTCGGCTCACAGTGACAGTATAGACTCTGTAATATGCAGGGGAAGGATTGTTATGCATTCCCGGGAAATAGATGGAGAGAAAGAAATATTGTCAGAAGCCCGTACAATGCTGGAAAAGATAGTCCGTAGCCGCTAAACCTTTAGAAACTGTTTAAAATTTAATTGATATTGCTATGGAAGATCCAAGAATTGAAAGAATCAATAATGCAGCCGCTTATGTGTCGGAAAGACTTGGCGGCAGAAAACCTGCAGTAGGTATCGTCCTCGGCAGCGGTCTGGGAAAACTGGCTGAAAAAATAACTGATCAGGTAGTTATTCCCTATAGGGAAATCCCCGGTTTCCCGGTTTCTACGGCTGTGGGACACAAGGGAAACTTCATTGCAGGTACTTTAGGCGGGAAGTTTGTCATAGCCATGCAAGGCAGATTTCATTATTATGAAGGATATCCGATGGAGCTTGTTACCTTGCCTATAAGGGTGATGAAGGTTTTAGGTATTGGATATCTATTCGTTTCAAATGCTGCCGGAGGTGTAAATTTCGACTTTAAGGTAGGGGATCTGATGATTATCAGGGATCATATCAACTTGTTGCCGAACCCTCTGGTAGGAAAGAACCTGGATGAATTCGGACCGCGTTTCCCTGATATGACCAGACCTTATGATTCCGGTCTTATGGCAAGGGCAGAGAGTATTGCAGCAGAACTGGGAATAAATTTGAAAAAAGGTGTTTATCTGGCAGGAACAGGACCTTCATATGAAACACCTTCAGAGTACAAATTCTTCAGACTTGCAGGTGCGGATGCAGTGGGAATGTCCACAATACCGGAAGTTATAGTCGCAAGACATTCGTCAATTCCTGTTTTCGGAATGTCCGTGATAACTAATGAGGCGCATGATGACTATGCCGCAGATTATGAAAATAACGGAGATGATGTAGTAGAGGCTGCAGATGCTGCTGCAGACAGGATGACTCTCCTTTTCAAACGTATGATCGAGTCTCTTTAGTTATAGTCGCAGTCGGAGGGCTTTTCCAGAGTTCCGCATCGCTTCATCGGTACGGGAAAGGTGGCTCTGCGGTACAAACGTGCCATCAGACAGCGTTT
Source organism: uncultured Bacteroidales bacterium (assembly GCA_900546395.1). Classification (GTDB taxonomy): domain Bacteria; phylum Bacteroidota; class Bacteroidia; order Bacteroidales; family UBA932; genus Cryptobacteroides. The sequence goes on from URDD01000008.1 coordinate 48,210, forward strand.
GGTACGGAAAAGCCCCTACTGCGGTACGGAATGATGGTTAAAGGCAGTTGCGACGGATTTCGGGTTCTCTTCTTAATTATTGTTATCCTGTCTTTTCGGTTTTGTAGCTTCTACTTCTTCTACACTTCTGAGTGATGGAAGACTGATTCCGAATCTGACAGACAGTACCCGGATCAGGATTACAGCTATGGCAGCAGCACACTGGGTTACTATATGCGAACATCCTGTCCAATAGAATATATGGTATACTATGCCTCCTCCAACACAGGCAAGTGCATATATGTCTTTTCTGAAAATCAGAGGCACTTCATTGATGAATATGTCACGGAACATGCCTCCAGCAGCACCTGTTATGGCCCCCATTATTATATTTACCCATACAGGATAGCCTGCATCCAGGCTTTTCTCTACACCGACTACAGTGAAAAGGCCTATGCCTATGGCATCGAAAATGAAAAATGTATTGTCCAGACGGACCACCTGTTTTCTGAAGATTACGACAAACAGCAGGGCAAAAGCCGTAATGATGACATAGGATGTCTGTTCCATCCAGAAAGGAGTTACATCCAGCATAAGGTCTCTTAGTGTTCCTCCTCCTACGGCTGTGACAAAGCCTACGACATAAGCTCCGAACCAGTCAAAGTTTTTGGCGGCCGCAAGCCTGATGCCGCTTATGGCAAATGCGAATGTTCCTATGTAGTCTATTATTGTGATGAAATCCATAAGTCCAGATTTTGGGGTGCAAATATAGCAATAAAATTTTCTGCTGACATCCCTCCTCTGCTCTCAGTCCAGACCCATCTTCCAGTCCGGCATCCTCTTGTCCTGATTTTGGTTGCCTCTGATTGTCCGGGGAAATAGGGTATTTTCCGGACGAAACAGGAAACAGTCAACTTTTGGCAATTATACCAAAAAAGAAAGGAGCCGGAAACTGCTACGTCAACCGACCCCTAAAATGTGAACTAAAACCTAAACCTGATACATAGATGCAAAGTGTTTGTCGGATGTTGCATCGGAATAAAAAAAAATTGATATTGTAATCTCCGATAACAAAGTATCGGCAAAAGTCGGGACCAACTATGCTGCGGATTCGCGTACCGCAGACATGTTGTTCAGCTATCCTGATGCAGAGCCGGTAAAAGTAGAAGTACAGCAAAATGCTTTGATACCGGCATTCACTATAGATGTGAAGACCGCAAATGTAAAGGATGTACTGGCAGATATTGAGTTTGCACCGTCGGATGAGGCCGCGCTTTATTGTGCAACAGTGCTTGACAGCCAAGGTTATGAGACTGCATCGGCAGACTGGGCAGAATATGTTTACTCATATTATTCAGACCTTATAGTAGGAAGCCTTGACCTGGAAACAGTAGTACGCACTATGGCAAATCAGGGGAAACAGACACTTCAGGCAAAAAATCTTTCTCCGAAAACGGTTTATTATGCATGCGCTGTAGGAGTGGACATTAAAGCGCGTCTGACCACAGAGGTTAAAGTGTTGTCCTTCACTACTCTTGAAGAATTCAAGACTGATTATGGCTTTGATATTGCCATATCTGACATAACATCAAGAGGAGCTACGGTACAGATAACACCTAAAGATAAATCGGCCAACTATTACTGGAATGTGATGTCTGAACCTGAATATGAAAAATATAAAGATAACCAAGAATCCCTTTCCAAGTGGTTTCAGGAAAAAATGGCAGCTGACAGACTTAGTGAGTGGGGAGAATATGCCGATTTGTTCGGTTCTGTAAGTGAGTATATCTATGGACAGTGCACTCATCTGGGAGCTTCTGACAACTATACTTATAAAACTTTGGATCCTGCATCGGAATATAGGGTGTATGCGTTTTGGATAGATGAAATGACTGGTGAAGTCAGTTCAGAGACCACTTGGTCTGAACCGTTTGTGACAAAGGAAAAAACCATATCATCAGTGACGATGGATATTTCAGCTGTAGTGACAGATGGTGACAACTGGAAAGAGATTGCTCCTAACCAACGATACGATTATTTGGCCGGTACTGCTGTGTTGGGGTTTAGGATCAATCCTGGAGAAGGAGTGTCAGAATGGTATGCAAACATATATGACGAAGAGACTATAGGAAAGTTCAGCGAAGATGAACTTGTGTCTTCTGTTATGCTTAAGGGAAGAAAGAATCTGAAAGAGTATTTTGTTGTCAATCAGGGATTTGCTTGGGGCGGAAATTACTTTGTCCTTGGGGTGGCTGTCGATGCAGACGGAAATAACACCAGATTGATGAAAGTTCCTTTCAAGGTAGATAAGTCGCTTGCTGAAAAGCTGACAGAACTTCCTGAAGGCTATTGATTTATGACATGAAAAACAAAAAAGCTGGCTATGCCAGCTTTTTGTTTTTCGGATAGAGAAAAGAATTATTTTGATTCTTCAACAGAAAGTCTTCTGAACTCCTTCATGGCTTTCATAATGTTCAAAGCTGCCTTGCGAGCACGGGCTCCTGCTGCCTTGTTTCCTTTCTCAACCTGAGCCTCAGCATTCTTCTCGAAAACTTCGTACTCTGCCTTAATCTGTTCTACAAGCTCTTTCATCGTAGTTTTAATTTAAATAGTTCGTTAAACATTAAGCATCAAAAACTTTCGCAAGTTATGCATTAAATTTTAATTACCAAATATTATTTATCCAAATTTTTGAGCATACAAGCTGCTGTATTGCACTTTTGGTAAATCATTGGCGAAACTGGTTCAGAATAGTTATATTTGGAGTATCGAGAGTTAATCCGGCAAGAAACGGATTGGCGTTATACTAACGGGCAAACATCAAAAACAGTTGTTATGAGACGTTTTTCTGCTTTTATTTTCAAGATTCTGGCCTTGCCGGTATGTTTGGCATTTTGGTCTTCTTGTAAGGAAAATCTTTCAGATTCTCCAGTACCTGAATTTTCCGAATGGATCAAGGCATATTCCGGAGGCGTTATTCGCACCGGAGATCCGGTGAAAATATTGCTGTCATCTTCTTCAGACTGGCACTCTTTGGAAAATATGGCGCAGGATAGCCTGAATTCGCTTTTTTCATTCACTCCGGCTTTGAGCGGACAGGTCAGAGTCGTGCAGAACTCTATAGTGGAATTCATTCCTGATGAAGGAGCCTTGGAGCCGGGAAAGAAATATAACGCTGTATTCAGACTCGGAGATATAGCCCGGGTAAGAGAACGTTTTCTTGAAAAGTTCAGATTTTCTTTTGTAACGGAACACAAGAAAGCAATATTGTCTGTGGAAGGCGTAAGGATTACTTCCGATACTCCTGAAAAGGCTGAGGTGTCCGGCACTGTTTCATTCAGTGATAGGGTAGAACTTGAAGATGCTGGAAAAATGATCAGTTTCAAATGGCCGGGAAAAGGTGCGTCTGTTGTGTTCGGCAGAGGAGAAGATCCTGAAAATTTGCATTTTACAGTCAGGGATATCTTGCTGGGAGAAAATACTTCGCATTTGCAGCTGTACTTTGATGGAAGAAAATACGGATTTCCAGACGTTCTGACAGAAACTGTTGAAATTCCTTCAGGACAGGCTTTCGAAGTTCTTGGAGCCGGACATTATGACGGGAAATCTCCTTATGTAGAGGTCAGGTTCTCAAAACCTCTTGATGACAGCACGGATCCGGAGGGGCTTTTTGAACTTTCCGGGGCGGGAAGAAGTTATATGAGTGTGAGTGACAATATCGCGAAGATATATTACGAGCGTACGGGCAGAGGCGCATTGTCGTTGGATGTAATGCCTGGTGTTACGAGTTTTGACGGACAGAAATTGACGGACAGCTTCAGTGCAAAGTTCGGAGAAACGGACATCAGGCCTGAAGTCAGAATCGAACTTGACGGCAATATTGTTCCTGATGCGGAAAAATGCGTATTGCCTGTTTCGGCAGTGAATCTTTCTGCTTTTGACATTTCAATAATCAAGATATACGAAGACAATATATTGTCTTTTCTTCAGGACAATGATTTGGATGATGACAGCCAGTTGAGGCGTTTCGGACGTCTGGTATATAAGAAGACTGTCAGACTTGACAATGACCCTTCGCTTGATCTGCACAGATGGCAGCGTTTCGGACTTGATATTTCCGGATTGATCAGACGGGATCCTGGTGCGATATACCGTATCCGTATTGCATTCAAAAAAGATTATTCGCTTTACGGGCAGAAGTCGTCAGACAACAGCCTTTCAGTCAGGAACGGCATATTGTCTGGCTCCGGCGGAATGATAACGCTGGAGCATAATGAAATGACTCCGGAAGATGAAGCTGTCTGGGACGAACCTGTGCCTTATTATTATGAAAACTATTATGACTGGACTGAATACGACTGGCGTGAATCTGACAATCCCGAGCATCCTTCATACTACATGGAAGCAGACAGGTTTCCGGTATGCAATCTTACAGTATCGGATATCGGGCTGACAGCAAAATATTCTGAAAACGGTACAGTCTGGGCGGCAGTCAATGACATACTGACTGCAGATCCTGTGGCAGGAGCAGAAGTTACGGCATATAATTACCAGCTTCAGGAAATAGGGAAGAAAAAGACTGGAAGGAACGGGATTGCGGAGTTGGAGGTGTCGGGAAAGCCGTTTGTCATTGCTGCCGTCCGCGGCACTTCATCTGGCTTTCTGAAAATGTCAGACGGAAAAGAGAACCCGATGAGCCGTTTTGATGTAGGAGGCAGGAAAACAGAAAAAGGACTTAAGGCATATATTTACGGAGAACGCGGGGTATGGAGACCGGGAGATACACTGCATGTTACTCTTATTGCGGAAGACAGGGGTAATGTGCTGCCTGACAATCATCCGGTTATCATGGAACTTTATGCCCCTCAGGGCCAGTTCTATACAAAGGCAGTAAACTCAAATGCCATCGGAGGTTTCTACAGTTTTCATATACCTACGTCACCTGACGATCCTACGGGGACATGGAATGCATGGTTCAAGATAGGAGGGAGCTCTTTCCACAAGGCTCTTATGATAGAAACTATAAAGCCCAACAGACTGAAAATGAAGCTGGATACCGGAGATGATATTCTTCAGGGCGGAGAGACCGCTCACTTCGGACTGAAAGCAGAGTGGCTTTCCGGGCCTGTGGCCTCAGGTTTGAAAAGCTCTGTTGAGATGACCCTTGGCAGTGCAGGAAAAAGTTTTAGGGGATATGACGGATTCGTATTTACGGATCCTGCATGCAGTGATATGAAGGGGGTATCTTCAGTCCTTTTTGAAAAGAATCTTGACAGCCGCGGTCAGTTAAGGGAGGATGTCTGCCTTCCTGAGTATAAAGGAGCACCAGGTATGATGCGTGCCAATCTGGTTACTCGTGTAGAAGAGCCCGGAGGAGGAGAGAGCATAACTTCGTCATCTGTCCTGTTCTCTCCTTATAAGGCCTATGTAGGAATCAGCGAACCGGAAAATCCTGATTTTATGGAGACTGACAAGACGC